>NZ_JADYUD010000015.1 GCF_021531595.1 Fusobacterium perfoetens | reverse complement strand
ATTGTTGTGGTGACTATATTATACAAAAAAGAGAGCTGAGTAAAACATTTTTTTTAAAATGTTACTCAGCTTTTTTTATATATAATTTTTCTATCACTTCTGTTTATATAAGAAAAATGAATATTTAAAAAATTTTTCTTTTTTTATTGTTGACAAAGAAAAAAAATTATGATAAAATCCTTTTGTTATTGGGGCGTCGCCAAGCGGTAAGGCAACGGACTTTGACTCCGTTATGCGTTGGTTCGAATCCAGCCGCCCCAGCCAACAAGAATTTAAACTCTCTGATTTCAGGGAGTTTTTTTTTCGCCCAAATTTTTTAAAAATATATTGACAAAGAAAATAAAAATGAGAAAATAGGATTACAATATAGATGAAGAAATAAAGATTTTATTATTTTATGGTAAAAGGGGAATTCATTATGAAAAGCTATGAAATGGATATGTGCAGCGGACCTTTGTTCCGTCGTATGCTTGTTTTTACTGTACCTTTAATATGTTCAGGTATTCTGCAGCTTTTTTTTAATGCTGCTGATATAATTGTGGTTGGAAAATTTTCTGGAGAGCATGCACTTGCAGCAGTAGGATCAACCAGCTCCCTGATAAATCTTCTTCTAAATCTTGTTATAGGAGTTTCTTTGGGGGCTAGTGTCATTGTAGGAAGGAATTATGGAGCAAAACATAAATCTGCTGTGAGAAAAAGTGTTCATACAGCAATAGCTGTTGCTTTGTGGTCTGGAGTTATAATGTTATTTATAGGAGTACTACTTTCACCACCTATATTAAAACTTATGGGAACACCTGATGATGTAATAAAACTTTCTACACTTTATATGAGAATATATTTTCTTGGTATGCCTTCTATGATGCTTTATAATTTTGGAGCTTCTGTTTTAAGAGCAGCAGGAGATACAAGGCGTCCTTTGTATATTCTTGCAGGTGCTGGAATGATAAATATATTTTTAAATCTTATCTTTGTAGTTGGAATGAATTTAAGTGTTGCTGGAGTAGCACTTGCAACTATTGTTTCTGAAACAATCTCAGCCTTTATGGTTATGAGAATTTTAATAAAAACAGATGGTTTCCTTCATCTTGATATAAAAAGAATAAAAATTCATAAGAAATTTTTTAAAGAGATGCTTAAAGTAGGGCTTCCTGCAGGAATTCAAGGGGTATTTTTCAATATATCAAATGTACTTATTCAGTCTTCAGTCAATTCTTTTGGTTCAGTTGTGATGGCAGGAAATACAGCTGCTGTAACTCTTGAAGGGTTTGTTGATACTTCAATTCTTGCAATTTATCAGACAACACTTAATTTTACAAGTCAGAATATGGGAGCAAGAAAATACAGCAGAATAGGAAAGATATTTACTTCTTCTCTTATAATGTCAGTAGTTACTGGTCTTATTTTTGGAGGAGGAACATATATTTTTGCAGATAAGCTTCTTAAAATATGTATTTCCACAGAGGAGGCTATATCTTATGGAGCAGTTCGTTTAGGAATAGTTGCAGTAAGTTATCCATTATGTGGAATAATGGATGTGGGAGCAAGTATTTTGAGAGGAATGGGATATTCTATTCTTCCAACAGTAGTTGTTCTTATAGGGGCATGTATATTTAGAGTTGTATGGATTCTTACAGTTTTCAAAGAATATCATAGTCTTGTGGTCCTTTATTTTTCTTATCCTATAAGTTGGTTTCTTACTTCGTTAATTCTTATAGGATGTTATTTATATCTTAAACGCCGTTTTGTTGAAAGGTAAAATAGGCATAAAAACAGAAAAGGATAATCTGATAACGGATTATCCTTTCTGCTTTTAATATATTTTTATGGGTAAAGGGCTTATTCAGCAACTTCTCTTTCCATTTCAAAAAGAGAGTTGTTTTCAAAGATTTCATCTTCCTGTTTTTTATTGCTTTCATCAGGAAGAAATCTTTTATAGAATGGAATAAACACAGAGATGCATGTAAGTACTAAAAGAATTTGTTGATACCAAAGAAGTGGAATTACTTCAAAAGGTGTTACAGCTCCTTTTGTAAATCCTATAAGGATAAGCATCTGAGCTCCATAAGGTATAATTCCTTGAGCAATACATGAGAATATTCCAAGAATACCTGCTATTCTTCTGTTATCAAGTTTGTGTTCTTCTGATATTTTTTTAGCAATAGAACCGTTGATGATAATAGCAACAGTATTATTTGCAACAGCAAAGTCAGTAAGAGCAACAAGGATACCTATTCCAAATTGTGCTGATTTTTTTCCTGTTATCATTTTTTGAATTTTATGCAGAATCCATTCTACTCCTCCAGCTTTTGTAACCATAGTTGCAAGACCTCCAGTAAGAAGAGAAAGGATGAATATTTCATTCATATTTACAAATCCTGTATAAATTTCTTTTGTAAATTGTATAAAAGTAAAAGAATCAGTCATTATTCCAATTATACCAGAGAAAATAATTCCTCCTGTAAGAACTATAAATACATTTATTCCTGCAAGAGAAAGTACAAGAACAAAAATATATGGAAGAATTTTTATAATATTGTAGTCATAATATTGTGCAGCAACAATAGTTTCAGGTTTTCCAAATACAAGGAAAAGAGCAAGAGCAGCAAGAGCAGCTGGAATTGCAATACTTATATTTGCCTTAAATTTGTCTTTCATAAGACATCCCTGAGTTCTTGTAGCAGCTATAGTTGTATCTGAAATCATAGAAAGGTCATCCCCAAACATAGATCCGCTCATTACAGCTGATAAGATTATTGCAAGGGGAACATTAGCTTTTGAAGAAAGTTCAAGAGCTATTGGAGCAATAGCAACAATGGCACCTACTGATGTTCCTGTAGCTGTAGAAATAAAACTTGTAATAATAAATATTCCTGCAGTTATATATTGTGGTGGTATAAAAGTAAGTCCAAGGTTAGCCGTAGATTCCACTCCTCCCATAGCTTTTGAAACTCCAGCAAATGCACCAGCAAGAAGATATATAATACACATAATTATAATATCAGAATGTCCGCATCCGCTTATAAAAGTTTCAAATTTTTCAGTTATAGTACCTTTGAAAAGAAGAAAAGCTGCAATTACACCGCACATTATGGCAACCGGTGAAGGAAGTTGATAGAAAGCCATTTCTACACCTCTTATTTCAAAGAATATCCCGGCTCCAAGATATACAAGAATAAAAACAATAAAAGGAATAAGTCCTTTAAAACTTGGTTTAACACTAGTCATGTATTGAGTCCTCCTGATGTATTGTGTGATAAAAATAGTTTTTAGCAAAACTGATTTTTATTTTATTTTTATGTGTGATATAATATAAAATAGTTCAATTAATAATCACATTATAAGATTTTAGAGTATAAAAATAAATTGGTCAATAAAACACTGTTAAAAGTGTTATGGAACAGAGTGTAAAAAAAGGAGAAAAGCGATGTTAAAAGAAAATGTACTGTTCAGTAAAACATCTGATGAAAAATATTATCTTCAGCTTTATAAAATTTTTAAAAGTGAAATAGATGCAGGGAAACTTTCAGCAGGTTCTAAACTGCCTTCAGTAAGACAAACAGCTATGAAATATAAAGTAAATATGAATACAGTTCTTCAGTCTTATAATCTTTTAGAGCAAAATGGTTTTATAGAAAAAATACCTGGAAAAGGATGTTTTATAAAAAAGGGTTCTGACTTTACTCTTGATACAAAAGTTCATCCTATTTTGGAAAATTTCAGATATGGACAAGAGAAATCAAAAGACATTATAAATTTTTCAAATGGTACTCCAACAGCAGAATATTTTCCTGCTTCTGTTTATAAAGAATTAGGAAAACAAATAATTGAAGAGTACGGGCCTGAAATATTTGAATATCAGAATGTACAGGGGCTTGAGAGTTTAAGAGTTGTTCTTTCGGAAGAACTTGAAAAAGATGATATTTTTGTAACTGAAGACGATATTCTTATAACTTCAGGAACACAGCAGGCTCTTGATATAATACTGAATCTTTTTCATTCAAAAACAGGTCTTACAATAGCTCTTTCAGATCCTTCATATCCAAATGCTCTTAACCTTTTTACAAATTTGTGCAGAGTAAAGGGGTTTGATTTAAAAAATGATGGTTGGGATATGGAAGAATTTGAAAAATTTTTAAAAACAGAAAAGATAAATCTTGTTTATGAAGTTTTTAATTTTCAAAATCCAACAGGAATTAAATGGAGTGAAGAAAAAAAGAAAAAACTTCTTGAACTTGCAGTAAAGTATGATTTTTATATTATTGAAGATGATACATTTTCAGAATTTTATTATGAAGGAGAAAGACCGAGCACTCTTAAAAGTTTTGATAAAACTGGGCATGAAAGAGTTATTTATATAAGGACATACTCTAAGACTATAATGCCTGGAATAGGGACAGCCCTTATGGTTGCTCCAAGAAGTTTTATGGAGAAAGCTGTTCTTGTAAAATATAGTCTTGATACAACAACATCAGGACTTAATCAGAAAATTTTAGAGTATTTTATAAAAGATGGATATCTTGAAAAACATATTTCAGATATAAAAAGTGTTTTTAAGGAAAAATATAACTATATGCTGAATCTTTTAAAAGAAGTTCCTTATCTTCAAATTATGCATGTACCTGCAGGAGGTTTTTTCATTTGGGTACTTTTGGCAGAACATATTGATGGAGAAAAGTTCTATAAAAAATGCCGTGAAAGAGGAGTGGCAGTGCTTCCAGGAAGTGTATTTTATAATGATAAGAGAGCTGAATGTAAAGTAAGACTTACATTTGTATCAGGTGAGCTGGAAGAAATAAAAAGAGGTATAGATGTAATAAAGGATATTTTAATTCATTGCAAACACCCTGAATAAGTAATATAATATCATCATAAAAAGAAAATCAGAATTAAATTAGGAGAGGAACACAGATGAGCAAACTAATAAAAAAAGTAGCAGCAATACATGATTTATCAGGATTTGGAAGAGCATCACTTACAACTGTAATTCCAATATTATCAACAATGGGAATACAGGTTTGTCCTGTGCCTACAGCAATTCTTTCAACTCATACAAGTAATTTTACAGGATATAGTTTTATAGATCTTACAGATTATATGGAAGAGCATATTGCTCACTGGAAAAAACTTAATCTAGAATTTGATTGTATATATTCAGGATTTTTAGGTTCCCCAAGACAAATAAAAATAGTTTCTGATTTTGTAGATCATTTTGGTCATAAAGATAATCTTGTTGTTGTGGATCCTGTTCTTGGAGATAATGGTTCTCTTTATGGAACAATGGGGCAAGAAATGGTAACTGAAATGAGAAAACTCGTTTCAAAAGCTGATATTATAACTCCAAATTTCACAGAAGCAGCTTTTCTTCTTGGTGAAGAATATAAAGAAGTTACAACAGAACAAGAGGTAAAAGAATGGCTTGTAAGAATAGCTGAAATGGGACCTAAAATAGTTATAATAACAAGTGTTCCAGATGAAAAAGTTAATGAATTTGAAAAAAATATGAGTGTAATAGCTTATAATAAAGAAGATGATGTTTTTTGGAAAGTATCATGTAAATATATACCTGTTTCATATCCTGGAACTGGAGATGCTTATACAAGTGTTCTTATTGGAAGTCTTTTACAAGGAGATAGTCTTCCAGTTGCAATAGACAGAGCTATGCAGTTTGTTACTCAATGTATAAAAGCTAGCTATGGATTTAAATATCCAAGTAGAGAAGGGGTTCTTCTTGAAAGAAATTTAAATATTTTAAATGTTCCAGTTCTTTTAGGAGCTTATGAACTATTGAAAAATGGTGAATGATAGTTTAAAAGATTATTTCAAATTGAAATAAAAAAACAAATATAAAATAATAAAAAAGCAGAACATGAAATAAAAACAGTGAGGTGTTTAAGATGAAAGTATTGCTTTTAAACGGAAGTCCCAGAATAAATGGGAATACTAAAACAGCTCTTAAAGCAGCTGCAGAAGGTATAGTAGAAAATTGTGAGCATGATGTTGAACTTATAGATGTATCCAAATATAATGTGAAAGGTTGTATGGCTTGTGAAAGCTGCAAAAAAACAAATGGGATTTGTGTTATAGAAGATGATGGAAGAATTTTAGCTGAAAAAATATATGAAGCTGATGTAGTTATATTTGGTTCTCCTGTTTATTGGTGGGGAATAACTTCACAAATTAAAGCTGTAATAGACAGAATATACTGTAAAGGTGAAAGCCTTAATAAACTTAAGAAAAAAATAGGAATAATCGCTGTTGGAGAAGCAGAACTTTCAGACAGAGAATATGAACTTATAAATGGTCAGTTTCAATGTATATGTGAATATTTAAACTGGGATTTGATTATTGATGAAAAAATTTCAGCTTGGGCAGTTGGAGATCTTGCAAGAGATATAGAAAAAGTAGAGGAACTTAAAAATCTTTGGAAAAAGATATAAGAAAAGGGGATTTTTACCCCCTTTTTTTTATTCTTCAGTTTTTCTTTCTTTTTTTGTAACCAAAAGTTGATCAATTTTGAAATTATCAACATCAACAACTTCAAAAGTATAATTTTCAAATTCAACTTTAGCAGCTTTTTTGGGAATACTTTTAAGCATAAACATCATGAAACCAGCAATAGTTTCATAAGTATCTTCTTCAGGTAATTTTTCAATACCTAGAACTTTTTTTACATCTTCTACAGATGTAACCCCATCAATAAGCCACGATCCTTCTCCCCTTGCTATAATTTGCTGCTCGTCCTGATCTTGATAAACAACATCTCCCATAAGAGTATTTACAACATCATAGAAAGTTACAAGTCCTACAACATGGCCGTATTCATTTAGAATGACAGCAAAATCTTCTCTAGCTTCATTGAACTTATCCAAAGCTTCGGAAATTGTAAGGGTATTAGGAAGAATTAAAAGATTTGTATTAGTTATATCTTTTATATCATTAAGACTTTTAAGTTCACTATTAAGTATTCTTGGAAGAATATTTTTAGAATCCACATATCCTATTACAGAATCAATGTCATCTTTACAGATAAGAAATTTTGAATGAGGATATGTACTTATTTTTTCTTTAATACTCTCTTCAGCTTCATCAACTGTGAAATAGATTATGTCATTTCTATATGTCATAATTGAAGAGACCCATCTTGTGTCAAGTTCAAAAACATTTTCAATAAGAGAATGTTCTTTCTTTTGAATAACTCCTGTTTCTGCCCCTTCATCAACTATAGCAAAGATATCATCATATGTAATTTCATCATTTCTATTTTGCTCTATTTTTAAAATTCTGAAAATGAAAGAAGCTATGCTGTCAAAGAAAATGATAAAAGGTCTGAAAAGGTAAATCAGAAAAAGCATAGGTTTAATAATAGATACAGCAGCTTTTTCAGGAGCAGCCATTGCAAGCCTTCTTGGAATAAGGTCAGCAAATTCTATAAAAAGGCTTGTAATAAATATAAAGGAAATTAAAGAACAAATAGTTTCTGCTCTATATGGAGATACAGAAAACCATGATATTACAGCAGGTTTTATAAAAGGAGTAAGGATATTTTCTCCTAGAATACCTGCAAGTATGGCAATAGCATTTGTTCCAATTTGTACAGCAGCAAAGAAATTTCCAGAAGTTTCTTGAACTTCTAAAACTTTTTCAGCATTTTTATTTCCTTTTTCTTTCATTATCTGAAGTTTCATTTTTCTTGCTGAAGCCAAAGAAATTTCACTGATAGCAAGAAAAACACTTAATACAATAAGTAATATAATTAAAAATATTCTTAAAAAAATATCAGTTTCCGAATTATGCATATTTTCCTCCTATATTAGTTAAAAATTAAGAAATTTTATAACTAATAAATACAACTTAAAAAAGACTGAATTAGTACTATATTATTATATAATTTTTAAAGCTAAAAAACAATATTTGAAAAAAGAGTTATAAAATAAAAAAAGGCTGAGCATAATTTATTTCAATCTTGCCTCAGTCTTTTATAAAAATTAACTTTTATATTATAAAAAATTAACTTGCCATAACTTTTATATCTCTGTTCATTTTTGCAGTGTAAACCTTTGAAAGTTCTCCTTCAGTTATATCTTTGCTTTTTACATCCAGAATAACTCTTCCTTTATCAAGCATGATTATTCTATCAGAGTATTTAACAGCATCTCTTAAGTTGTGTGAAATCATCATAGCTGTAATGTTTTGTTTATCAATAAGCTGCTTTGTTTTTACCATTATCATTTTAGAAGTTTTAGGATCAAGGGCAGCTGTATGTTCATCAAGAAGAAGAAGTTCTGGTTTTTTTAAAGTTGCCATAATAAGTGAAAGAGCTTGTCTTTGTCCTCCTGAAAGAAATTTTACTTGAGTATTTAATTTATTTTCAAGTCCTAAGTCAAGTTCTTTTAAAAGTTCTGTAAATTTACTAATATTATCTTTTTTTATAAGTTTTCTAAGAGAAAATTTTTCACTTTTTTTAGCAGCCAGTGAAAGATTTTCTAAAATAGTAAGAGAAGGAGAAACTCCTTTTGAAGGATCTTGATGAACTTTTCCTATTTTAGCAGCTCTTTCTTCTTCTTTCATTTTACTTATATCAGTACCTCCTAAAATAATATTTCCTCCATTATCCTTAAGAGAACCGCTGATAAGATTAAAAAGAGTACTTTTTCCGCATCCGTTAGAACCAAGTACAGCTACAAATTCACTTTCTTTAACTTCAAGATTAAAACCATTAAAAATATTTACTTCATTTTCTGTACCTTCATTAAAACTTTTTTTAAGATTTTTTATTGTCAGCATATTAATACTCCTTTTTATCTTTTTTTAAAATTTAAAAATGACATATTATTGTATCCTATGAATACAATTACAATTAGTGCACTTATGGCTTTTAAGTCTGTAGGTGCAAAACCTAAATCTATAGCAAGCCCTCCGATAAGTTTATAGCTTATAGCTCCAAGAATTGCTCTGGTAGTTCCTTTTATTCTGTTTGATTTTTTTAATATTGTATCTCCTATTATTATAGAAGCAAGAGCAGAAACAATTATAGATGTTCCCATATTAATATCTGAAAATCCTTGAGACTGAGCCATTAAAGCTCCACTTACTGAAACAATTCCATTTGAAAGAACAAGTCCTAAAAGTTTAAATTTATCACAGCTAACTCCAAGAGATTTAACAAGTGTTTCGTTGTCTCCTGTTGCTATAAGGAGATATCCTATCTCTGTTTTTAAAAACAAATCCATAAGAAATTTTATTATAAGAACTATCACTATAAGAACAAGAATTTTATTTCCATAGTCAAAAACAGAACCATTATTATAAAGAGGTATATTTGCTTTTCCATTTATTCTAAGATTTATTGAATAAAGTATTGTCATTGTAAGGATTCCTGCAAGAAGAGATGCTATTCTCATTTTAATATGAAGAAAATATGTAATAATTCCTGCAAGAGAACCAAAAGCAAAAGCAAGAAGTGTGCTTGAAATGGGATTTATTCCTGCAGTTGCAAATTTTGCAAATATAAATGCTCCTAAAGGGAAAGTTCCTTCAACAGACATATCTGGAAAATCTAATATTTTATATGTTATAAATACTCCCATTGCAAGAACGGCAAATATAAGTCCTTGTTCAACAGATATAGTGATAAGTGAATTCATAATTAAGCTCCTTGTTTTTGTAGATTTTATTTTATAAATATGGCTCCTTCAAAAGCTGGATTTTCTTTATCTAATTTTAATTTTTTCATTGTATTTTCATTAACTATTTTTGTTGTATTTTTTAAACTTTCAACAGGCATATCCTTAGGAGAAACTTTATCAATAAGGATTTTTTTTGCCATAGCTCCTGTTTGTTTTCCTAGTTCATAGTAACTAAGTCCATCAGTCATAAGAAGTCCGCCTTTAACAGGTCCTTCCTCTGCAGCTATTGAAAGAATTTTTCTTTCAATTGTTGATTTAGCTATAAGTCCTGCAGCTGAAGCTACAATATTATCTGTGACAGCATACAAAGCATCAGCTTTTGAAGCTAGGGAATTTACAGCCTGAGGAATATCATTTATATTATTGACTCCAACAGCTATAATTTCCATTCCAAGAGACTCGGCAATTTCTTTTGCCTGAGCAACTTGAATTTCAGAGTTTGATTCACTTGTATTGTATATAATTCCTATTTTTTTAATATTTGAATCAAGCTGTTTGAAAAGAGCAAGTTGTTTGTCCATTGGACTGGCATCAGTTGTTCCTGTAACATTTCCTCCTACATTTTCCATTGAATTAACAAGCTGAGAATGAACTGGATCTGTAACTGCACTGAAAAGTACAGGTATGGTATCAGTTGCTTGTTTAGCAGTTTGTGCAGAAATTGTTGCTATACCGAAAATTAAATCAACTTTATCTGCTGCAAATTTTTGTGCAATGATTCCTGCTACTCCTGTATCACCTTGAGCATTTTTATAAATAATGTCAGTTTCTATACCCTGAGCTTTAAGTTCATCTTCAAAACCTCTTCTTACTTCGTCAAGTGCAGGATGTTCTGCAAATTGACTTATTCCTATTACAAATCTTTCTGCTGCTTTTAAAGGTGTGCACTGCATAAGAAAGATTCCTGCTGTTAGTAATGTTGTGGCTACAAATCCTACTGTTCTACTTTTTAAGTTTCTCATTTTTTCCCCCTTTTGTTTTAAAAATAAAAAAGCCTTTTTACGAATTGTAAAAAGGCAGTTATTATATAAATAAATACAATACATCTAAAATTTATGTACTGTAACAAATATTATATTATTTTTCCTACTATTCTACAATTCTACAAATTTTTTACTTTTAAAACTTCTACTATTCTACATTTCCACTTTTGTGGTACTACTGTTAGAGCGATTATATACCAATCCTATTCTTTTGTCAATTAAAAAATTAAGAAATTTTAATTTTCATCAACAGGAATTGCTCTGTGTCCAAGACCTATTACAACATCATCTAAACGGAACATTCCTATTGTAAGAAAAATACATACAGAAAGGTGTTCTCTGTATCTTGCAATTCCTATTTTTCCTCCAATATTAAATCCTGCAGCTTTATTCATTACTTGTGCTATGGCTTCTCTTGTTGCTCCAGTTATAGCTCCATCATAAACATGAGAATCTTTTACAATTCCATTTCTTTTTGAAGCTACCAATGTTCTTTCAAGAATTTTTGAAATAGACTGAATAATATCTCCTCCTATATCAACAGCAGCACTTTTTATTCCAGTTTTTTTATAACTCTCTTTAAGTTCCATTTCTTCTTCACGGGTAGACATTGCAAGCATTATTGCAGCTCTTGCTATATCTTTACTTTTGTATTCCATTGTATTTTCCTCCGAAAAATTATTTTTAATAAAAAAGGTGTACATTATTTTATACTGCAATATATGGAAGTTGTCAAATGGAAAAATAGAAAAGGTTTTATAAATTTTTTTGTGTTAAGTATAGGTTAAAAATGCTGACTTTGCTTTAAACTTTAATGACATATAAGAAGATTTGTGCTAAAATATATATTATAATCTAATAAGTGTGACCAAAAAACAGGAGATGTGCAGATGGAAAAAATAAAGATACAAACTGAGTATATAAAACTTGACCAGTTTTTGAAATGGACAGGAACAGCAGAAAGTGGAGTAGATGCTAAAGATATGATTTTAGCAGGTGAAGTAAAAGTTAACGGAGAAGTAGAAGAAAGACGCGGGAAAAAGCTTCGTGCAGGTGATATAGTAGAAGCAGCAGGAAAAACTTACCAAGTAGAATAATTGAGGTGGAAAACTTGAAAATCTTAGAGATAAATTATATAAATTTCAGAAACTTATCAGACAGAAATATAAAATTTTCTCCTAAGATAAATTTATTCCTTGGAAAAAATGGACAAGGTAAAACAAGTATAATAGAAGCCGTTTATTTTGGAGCAACTGGAAAAAGTTTTCGGACTTCTAAAAATGCAGATCTTATAAAATATGGGAAATTAAAAACAGGATGCTTTTTAGAATATGAAGATAAACTGAGCGATAAAAATATCTCAGTAAAAATAGATAGCAGTAAAAAAGAATACAGGCTTAATAAAAAAAGGATACCTTATGATGAATACTATGGAAAAGTGAATGTTGTGTCATTTATTCCAGAAGATATTGAACTGATAGTAGGGTCGCCTGGCGTTAGAAGAAAGTTCTTTGACAGCGAGATAGCACAGAGCAGCCATGAATATTTTCAAAATCTTAAACAGTACACAAAACTTTTGAAAATTAGAAATAAGTATTTAAAAAACAGAGAGCATAAAGATCCTATGTTTTCTATATATGAAGATGAGTTTATAAAATATGGGGCAAAAGTTATAAAAAAAAGACTTGAATATGTAAAAAATATTTCCATTATTTTAAATCTTAATTATAGAAAACTTTTTGACAGCAAAAAAGAACTTAATCTTGTATATCATTCAGAAATGGGAGATATAAAAAAATATACTCTTACAGAGCTTGAAGAAAAATTAAGAGAAGATATAACAAGAGAATTTTCAAAAGAATTGAAATATGGCTATTCTATGGTAGGTCCTCAAAAAGATGACTTTCTTTTTCTTTTAGATGGAAGAGAAGCAAAGTCTTTTTCTTCACAGGGAGAAAAAAAGTCAATCATATTTTCGCTGAAACTTTCTGAGATAGATATGGTTCTTAAAGAAAAAAGAGAAAATCCAGTTTTTCTTATAGATGATGTATCTTCATACTTTGATTCTATAAGAAAAGAGAGTATAATAAATTATCTTAATAAGAGAGATATACAGGTAATAATCACTTCAACAGACCTTTTGAATATAGAATCAAAAAACTTCTTTGTAGAAAAAGGAGAGGTTTATGAACGGGATAATTAGTGTAAAAAGAATGATAGAAGATGCAGTTTCAAGAAGTAATACACTCCGTATATCTATTATTAAGGGAGCATGGCCTTCTATAGCAGGAGAACTCGGAATAAAATCAGAACCTCTTGGTATAAAAGATGGAATACTTTATACTGCTGTAGAAAATTCTATCTTTCTCCATGCTATGAATATGAAGAAAGATAAATACATTGAAAAAATCAACAGGCTTCTTAAAGGAGAATATGTTGTTGATATAAAATATAGAGTGAGAAAAATAGATTTAGAAGAGAAACTTAAAAGAGGAGAAACTCTTGAAGTTCCTGAAGCTAAAGAAGAAAAAATTATAGAATACAAGACAAAAGATATGTCAATAGAAGAAAGTATAAAATATCTTGCAGGACTTGCTAAAAAAAGAGAAAAATTTCTTCTTGAAAAAGGATATAAAAAATGTTTAAGTTGCGGAAGTATATTTTTGGGAAATGAAAAATTATGTTCTAAATGCAGAGGAGAAAAAGAAAATCTCACTATAAACAGGTATTAAAAAATTGAATTGAGATAAATTTTTAAGGTTTTTAATGTGAAAATCTTGTTTGTGAAATTCTGAATAAGAATATTTTTGGAGGGTATGTAAAATAATGAGTAATAATTATCAAGCAGAAAACATTACGGTCTTGGAAGGACTTGAAGCAGTTAGAAAAAGACCAGGAATGTATATTGGAACAACATCAGAAAGAGGACTTCACCATCTTGTGTGGGAGATAGTTGATAACTCTATAGATGAGGCACTTGCCGGATACTGTGACAAAATAATTGTTAATGTACTTCCTGACAATATAATTGAAGTTATAGACAATGGTAGAGGAATTCCTACTGGAATTCACCCTAAGTATGGAAAATCAGCACTTGAAATAGTTCTTACAGTTCTTCATGCTGGTGGAAAATTTGAAAATGATAACTATAAAGTTTCAGGAGGACTTCATGGAGTAGGGGTATCAGTTGTTAATGCTCTTTCAGAATGGCTTGAAGTTGAAGTTCAAAGAGATGGGAAAGTATGGTATCAGAAATATAACAGAGGAATTCCTGTTGAACCAGTAAAAACTATAGGAGAAACAACTGTTACAGGAACAAAAGTAAGATTTAAAGCTGATTATGAAATTTTTGAAACTCTTATATATAACTTTGAAACTCTTGATACAAGATTAAAAGAACTTGCATATTTAAATAAAGGACTTAGAATAATTCTTACAGATAAAAGAAAAAATCCTGAAGTTGTAGCAGATCTTAAATTTGATGGTGGAATCATTGATTATATAAAAGATGTAGAGAAAGATAATACAGCTCTTATAAAAGAACCCATATATATGTCAGGGGAAGCTGATGGAATTGTTGTAGAAGCTGTTATGATTTATAATACAAACCAAAGAGAAAATATTTATTCTTTTGTTAATAATATTCATACTATTGAAGGAGGAACTCATGTAAGTGGTTTCAGAACTGCTCTTACAAGAGTTATAAATGATGTAGGAAAGTCTCAAGGATTCTTAAAAGATAAAGATGGAAAACTTCAAGGATCTGATATAAGAGAAGGACTTTCTGCAATTGTTTCAATAAAGATTGCACAGCCTCAGTTTGAAGGACAAACAAAAACTAAACTTGGAAACTCTGAAGTGACAGGAATAGTGTCAAATATAGTTGGAACACAGCTTAAAATGTTTTTAGAAGATACTCCTGGTGACACTAAAATAATAATAGATAAAGTTTTAAATTCTAAAAGAGCGAGAGAAGCTGCTCAAAAAGCAAGAGAACTTGTACTTAGAAAATCAGCTCTTGAAGTTGGTTCTCTTCCAGGAAAACTTGCAGATTGTTCATCAAAAAATCCTGATGAATGTGAAATTTATATAGTTGAGGGAGATTCAGCAGGAGGATCAGCAAAACAAGGAAGAGACAGAAGATTCCAGGCAATACTTCCTTTAAGAGGAAAAATTCTGAATGTAGAAAAAGCAGGTCTTCACAAAGCACTTGAAAATGCTGAAATAAGAGCTATGATAACAGCATTTGGAGCAGGAATGGGAGATAATTTTGATATATCTAAATTAAGATATGGAAAAATAATCCTTATGACTGACGCCGATGTAGATGGTGCTCATATAAGAACTCTTCTTTTGACATTCTTCTATAGATACATGGTTGAGCTTCTTCATAATGGAAACATCTATATAGCACAGCCACCTTTATATAAAATAGCAACTGGAAGAACAGTGCAGTATGCTTATGATGATAAACAGCTTAAATTTATTGTAGATAATCTTGAAGGAGAAAATAAAAAATATGTTCTTCAAAGATATAAAGGTTTAGGAGAGATGAATCCTGAACAGCTTTGGGAAACAACAATGGATCCTGATACAAGAACTTTCTATCAGGTTAAAGTTGATGATGCAAGAGAAGCTGATATGATTTTTGATAAACTTATGGGAGATAAAGTAGAACCAAGAAGACAGTTTATTGAAGATGGAGCACAATTTGTTAAAAACTTAGATATATAGTTATTAATGAAAAAAATGTATATGAACATTAATAATATATATTGTCGGGAGGAAATGAAAGAATGTCTAATATAATTAACAGATATATAGAAGAGGAAATGAAACAATCTTATCTGGATTACTCCATGAGTGTTATAGTAAGCAGAGCACTTCCAGATGTAAGAGATGGTTTAAAACCTGTTCACAGAAGAATATTATTTGCCATGAATGAAATGGGAATGACTTATGATAAAGCATATAAAAAATCTGCCAGAATCGTAGGGGAAGTACTTGGTAAGTATCACCCTCACGGAGATACAGCAGTTTATAATACAATGGTAAGAATGGCACAGGAATTTAACTACAGATATGAACTTGTAGACGGTCATGGAAACTTTGGTTCTATTGACGGAGATTCTGCAGCTGCCATGAGATATACAGAAGCTAGAATGAAAAAAATAACAGGAGAGCTTTTAGAGGATATTGATAAAGATACAATAGATTTTAGAAAAAACTTTGATGATTCTCTTGATGAGCCAGTTGTACTTCCTGCAAAACTTCCAAATCTTCTTCTTAATGGATCTACAGGGATTGCAGTAGGTATGGCAACTAATATTCCTCCTCATAATTTAGGAGAGTTAGTTGATGGAACTCTTGCTCTTATAGATAACAGAGATATAACAACAGATGAACTGATGGAATATATTCCAGGTCCTGATTTTCCTACAGGAGGAATAATAGATGGTACAAAAGGTATAAGAGAAGCATATGCAACAGGAAGAGGAAGAATTAGAGTAAGAGGAAGAATAGAAGTAGAAGAATCAAAAACAGGAAGAGTTTCTCTTGTTGTAAAAGAAATACCTTATCAACTTAATAAATCTGCTCTTATTGAAAGAATAGTAGCTTTAGTAAGAGAAAAGAAACTTACAGGAATTTCTGATTTAAGAGACGAATCTGATAGAGAAGGTATAAGAATAGTAATAGAACTTAAGAGAGGTGAAGAACCTGAACTTGTTCTTAATAAATTATATAAATATACAGATCTTCAAAGTACATTTGGAATTATAATGCTTGCTCTTGTAAATAATGTTCCTAAGATACTTACATTAAAACAAGTATTAGAAGAATATATGAAACATAGATTTGAAGTTATTACAAGAAGAACAAAATATGATTTAGATAAAGCTGAAAAAAGAGATCATATTTTACAAGGATTCAGAATAGCTTTAGAAAATATAGATAGAATTATAGAACTAATAAGAGCATCAAAAGATGGAAATGAAGCTAAGGATGCTTTAATAGAAAGATATGCTTTTTCAGAAATTCAGGCAAAAGCTATTATGGATATGAAACTTCAAAGACTTACAGGTCTTGAAAGAGAAAAAATAGAACAAGAGTTTCAGGAACTTGAAATAAAAATAAGAGAACTGAAAGCTATTCTTGCTGATGAAAATAAAATATATGAGATAATGAAAAAAGAACTTTCTGAATTAAAGGAAAAATATAATGATTCTAGAAGAACAAGTATAGAAGATGAAAGACTTGATATTGATATGGAAGATCTTATAAAAGATGAAAAAGTCTTAATTACTATAACAAATAAAGGTTATGTAAAAAGAATAGAACTTGATAAGTATAAATCTCAGAAGAGAGGTGGAAAAGGAGTATCAACACAGCATACAGTTGAAGACGACTTTGTACAAGACATGGAAGTTATGTCAACACTTGATAGCATGATGATATTTACAAGCAAAGGAAGAGTATTTAATCTTAAAGCTTATCAAATTCCTGAAAGTTCTAAACAAGCAAGAGGAAAACTTATTGAAAATATCATAAAACTTCAAGAAGATGAGAAAGTAAGATTTACTATAAAAATAAGAGAATTTACAAGAAATAAAGAAATTCTGTTCCTTACTCAAGACGGAACTGTTAAGAAAACAAATCTTATGGAATTCCAGAATATTCATAGTGGAGGATTAAAAGCTGTAAAATTAAGAGAAGATGATGATTTAATATTTGTAGGTGTAGTAACTTCTGAAGATGACCAGTTATTTATAGCAACTAAACATGGATATTCTATAAGAATAAGAACAAATGAAGTAAGAAGCATGTCAAGAAATGCCACTGGGGTAAAAGGTATTACATTAAGACATGGAGATAGTGTTGTATCAGGACTTCTTATAAAAAATGGAGATGAAGAAACAATTCTTACTGTAACAGAAAATGGATTTGGTAAGAGAACAAGAGTAAATGAATATCCACTTCAAGGAAGAGGTGGAAAAGGTGTAATAAACCTTAAATGCAGTGACAAAACTGGAAATATTGTAGAAGTTAAACCAGTAAGAGAAGATGAAGAACTTATGGCAATTACTTCGTCAGGAGTAGTTATAAGAACACCTGTAGAGTCCGTTTCTGTTTATGGAAGAGCAGCTCAGGGAGTTAAAATAATGAGAACTTCAGATGATGAAAAGGTTGTGGCGATAGCAAAAGTAAAAAATGAAAAAGATGAAGAAAAAATACTTTCCGATGATAAAAGTGAAGAAATAGATAAAACAGAAAATACCAATAAAAAATCATCTGAAAATGACGATTTTGAAAATAAATACCTGAACACTTTTGAAAGCGAAGATGAGGAGCAGATGCAGTATGAAAGTGAGCAGGAACTAGATGACTCAGACGAAAACTAAAAAAGGACGTGGTGTTTATGGAAAGAAATGTACTTTTAGTATTAGGGAATGGTTATAATAGAGAAAATCTTATTGATAGTGCTATTTATTTAAGAGATAATTTTGGCTTTTCAATCAGACCTCTTCATGTAAGAGATGTGAGAAAAAAGGAATTTCTTCCAAATGCAGTTGATGGAATAATGCTTGAACCTATGATTGCAGGAATAAATGAAGAATGGAATCGTTATGAGGAACATGAAATTGCAAATATAAAAGAACAATTAGCAGAAAGAGGTGTTGATGCTGAACTTGAAGTAAAATTTGGTATAACTCCTGAAATTGTAATAGAGGAATTAAAAAAATCAGATATTCTTCTTATAGAGAAAGAAGATAAATTTTCTGAAGATTTAATTGCTATTTTAAAGCGTTTCTTTAAGCCTATTATAGTTGTGAGAGATAAAGTTTTAAAGCTTGATAAAGTGGCAATTTCAAATGACGATGGAACAAAAGTAAATAAGAGTTTCCAAAGATTCATAAATATTTTTACTCATGTGGATGAAATTACATCACTTGAGCTTATAGATCCTCAACAGCATGACCATGACGATGATGAAGTTCATGAAAATTATTTGAATGAATTTATAAAAGGAAAAGGAATAAAACTTGTTTCTAAACAAATAATGAAAGCTGATTCAGATGAATTCTTGAAGATATGTAAGGAAGAAGATATTCTTATTATGGGTAACTTAAGTAATTCTTACATGTTTGAAAAAATAACTAAAAAAATAGGTGTAAAAATAATGGAGGATGTAGAAACAACTCTGTTTATAGCTTAAAAAAGTATAAATTTCAGTTTAATAAATACAGGACAGGTAGCTTATGAAAATATTAGCTGTATCAGACACTCATGGGTGTTTTGAAAGATTTTATAAGGCATGTAAATGGGAAAAGCCTGATGTTGTATTGTTCTCAGGAGATTGCTCAGGAGATGCTTTAGAGATGGAACTTATTTTTCCGGAAATAAAATTTTTTATTGTTCGGGGAAATTGTGACTATGATGATTATAAAACAAAAGATGAAATGACTGTTGAGTTAGAAGGAGTAAGAATCTTTCTGACTCATGGTCATATTTATGGAGTTAAAAGGGACTATTCGCATATAGAGGAAAAAGGATATGAGGAGAAAGCAGATATTATTGTCTTTGGTCATACCCACAATCCGGATTGCGTAGATACTTTCACACGCCGTAATGGCAGTGATGAAGATAAAGTTATAACTCTGTTTAATCCGGGAGCGATACTTAATAACAGCTACGGAGTTATAGAAATAGAAAAAGATAAAAAAATAAAATTTACACATAAAAATTTGGATTAATTTTAGTGGGAGGAAAAATGAAAGATAAATTATCTTTACTAAAAAATGAAGCAAGACAAGAAATTCTGAATTCTTCAACTCTTCAAGAAGTAGAAGATTTAAGAGTTAAATTTTTAGGAAAAAAAGGTCAGTTGACTGAAATTTCTAAAGGAATGAAAAATCTGTCTGCAGAAGAAAGACCTGTTATTGGACAACTTCTTAATGAAGTAAGAAATGAAATAACAGATATGCTTGAAGGTAAAAAAATAGAAATTACAAAAGAGCTTAAAGCAAAACAGCTTAAAGAAGAAGTGATTGATATTACACTTTCAGGAAAGAAAACAACTCAGGGAGGAATTCATCCTATAACTGAAACATCAGAACTTTTAAAAACAACATTTATGGATATGGGATTTGATGTTGCTGATGGACCTGAAGTTGAATATGTAAAATATAACTTTGATATGCTTAACATTCCTGAATCACATCCATCAAGAGATATAACAGATACTTTCTATATATCAGATGATGTAGTTCTTAGAACTCAGACATCAGCAGTTCAAATAAGATATATGTTAGAGCATAAACCACCTTTTAGAATGGTTTGTCCAGGTAAAGTATACAGACCAGACTATGATGTATCTCATACACCAATGTTCCATCAGATTGAAGGGCTTATGATAGGAGAAAATATTTCCTTTGCAAATCTTAAAGCAATTCTTACAGAATTTATTGCAAAAATCTTTGGAGAAGGAACAAGAGTAAGATTCAGACCTCACTTCTTCCCATTTACTGAACCAAGTGCAGAGATGGATGTTGAATGTGTTATCTGTAAAGGAAAAGGATGTAGAGTATGTAAAGGAAGCGGATGGCTTGAAATCATGGGATGCGGAATGGTAGACCCTGCTGTACTTGAAGCTGTTGGATATAAAGCTGATGAAGTATCAGGATTTGCATTTGGAATGGGTATAGAAAGAATCACTATGCTTAGACATGGAATAGATGATTTAAGAGCATTCTTTGAAAATGATATGAGATTTTTAAAACAATTTAAGTAGGAGCGTGGAAAGAAAAATGTTAATTTCATTAGAATGGCTTAAGGAATATGTAGATATAAAAGAAGATGTAAAAGAGCTTGAAAATGCTTTGACTATGATTGGTCAGGAAGTTGAAGCTATAACAGTGCAAGGTAAAAATCTTGATAATGTAGTAATAGGGCAAATTGTTGAATATGGAAAACATCCAAATGCAGAAAAACTTACTTTAACAAAAGTTGATATTGGTGAAGAAGAGCCTCTTCAAATAGTGTGTGGAGCTCCAAATCACAGACTTGGTGATAAAGTAATTGTTTCAAAGGTAGGAGCAGTCCTTCCTGGAGATATAAAAATAACTAAAAGTAAAATCAGAGGAATTGAATCATATGGAATGATTTGCTCTGAAGTAGAACTTGGAATTGGAAATAATTCAGATGGAGTTGTTATTCTTCCAGAAGATGCACCTGTAGGTGAAGAATATAGAAAATATGCAAAACTTAATGATGTAATATTTGAACTTGAAATTACTCCTAATAGACCTGACTGTCTTTCTCATATAGGTATAGCAAGAGAAATAGCTGCTTATTATGGAAGAAAAGTAAAATATCCTTCATTTGATGTTTTTGAAACTCTTGAAGATGTTGCAAATAATGTAAGAATAGAAATAGAAGATAAAGAAAGATGCAAAAGATTTGCAGGAAGAGTAATGAGAAATGTTACAGTAAAAGAATCTCCAGAATGGCTTAAGAGAAAAATAAGAGCTATGGGATTAAATCCTGTAAATAATATTGTAGATGCTACAAACTTTGTAATGTTTGAATATAATCAGCCAATTCATACTTATGACTTAAGTAAGATAAAAGATATGACAATTGTAGTAAGAGCAGCTAAGAAAGGTGAAAAGCTTGTTACTCTTATGGGAGATGAACTTGAGCTTGATGGAGAATTAGTAATAGCAGACTCAGAAAAACCTATGTCAATAGCAGGGGTTATGGGAGGTCTTGACAGTGGAATTACTAATGAAACTAAAGATATATTCATAGAAGTTGCATACTTTACACCTGAAAATATAAGAAAAACAGGAAAGAAATTAGGAATAACAAGTGAATCTGGATACAGAAATGAAAGAGGAACAGATATAGAAAATGTTCCTGAAGTTTTAGATAGAGTTACAAGCATAATTTATGAAATAGCAGAAGGAAATATAGTAGGAAAAGCAAAAGATGTTTATCCTGTTAAATTTACAAAAATTGAAATTCCTTTAGATATTAAAAAATTCAGAAGATTTATGGGTAAAGATATAGATGCTCAGGAAGTAGCAAGAATTCTTACTAACTTAGGTCTTGAAATGAAATCTATAGGTCAGGAAACAGCAGTTGTAATTCCTCCTAGCTATAGACAAGATTTAACAAGAAGTGCAGATCTTTATGAAGAAATTATAAGAATGTATGGATTTGAAAACATAGAAAATAAAATGCCTGTTGAAAATATAAAAGCAGGAATAAAAGCTGAACCTATAAGACTTATGGATGAATCAAAAGAAATACTTTCAAAAATAGGATTACAGGAAGTTATAAATTATAGTTTTATAGATAAATCTGTAAGAGATATTCTTCATATAGAAGATGAAGTAATAATGATAAAAAATCCTATAGCAGAAACAATGAGCATGATGAGACCTTCTCTTATTTATAGTATTTTAACTAATATTAGAGAAAATCTTAACAGAAATCAAGATTCTATAAAAATATTTGAAACATCAAAAGTGTTCAAAAAAGCTGATGAACTTGCTCAGGAAGATATTCATGTAGCTATTGGTATTTGCGGAAGAGATCACAAAACATTATGGAATTCTAAACCTGAAGCATATGACTTCTATATGCTTAAAGGATATGTAGAAGAATATATGGAACTTGTAGGAGCAAAAAGATATAAGCTTGAAAGAACAAGTAATCCTAATTTCCATCCAGGAAGAGCTGCTGATATAAAAATTGGTAAGATAGTAGTTGGAACATTTGGAGAAATTCATCCAGACTTAGCAGAAAAAATGGATATTACAAAAGAAAGAGCTTATGTAGCTGAAATAAACTTAACATTACTTAAACAGTATATCAGCAAAAAATTTAAATATGAGAGAATTGTAAAATATCCTGAAGTAACAAGAGACCTTGCAGTTGTTTTAGATGACAGTGTTCTTGTAGGGGATATGATAGATATGCTTAAGAAAAGTTCTGACTTTATAGAAACAATAGAACTTTTTGATATTTATAAAGGAGAGCATATAGAAGCTGGTAAAAAATCAGTCGCAATCAGTCTGACTTTAAGAAATAAAGTAGGAACTTTAAACGAAGAAGATATTAATAAAGTTATTGATAAGGTACTTAATATAATAAGAACAAAATTTGCAGGAGAAATCAGACAGTAGTGTGAATTTTTTCTGAATAAAAAATAAAAGTATAATGTGATTATATTGTTAAGGAGGAAAAATGGATTCGTTAAAAGAGTTATTTAAGATTGGTAATGGACCTTCAAGTTCTCATACAATGGGACCTGAAAGAGCAGCAAGAAGATTTAAAGGTGAAACACCTCATGCAGCATCTTATAAGGTTGAACTTTATGGTTCTCTTGCCCTTACTGGAAAAGGACATCTGACAGACTGGATAATTGAAAAAACATTGGAGCCTGTTAAAACAGAGATAATATGGAAGCCTGAAGTGGTTCATCCATTCCACACAAACGGAATGAAATTTTTTGCTTATGACAAAGATGGAAATGAAATTAAAAGTTGGCTAGTATTTTCTGTAGGAGGAGGAACAATTGTAGAAGAAGGTCAGGATAGATATTCTGCCTCAACAGTTTATCCATTGAAAAAAATGGATGATATAATGGAATGGTGTAAAGAGAATAAGAAAGAGTTGTGGGAATATGTAACTCAATATGAAGATGATGACATTGAGAACTTCCTTCTTGAAATATGGAAAGCTATGGAAGAAGCTGTAGAGAGAGGAATAGCAAAAGATGGAGTCCTTCCTGGAAGTATAGGACTTAAAAGAAGAGCTCAAACTTTCTATAGAAGATCAAGATCAGAAGGAAAAGTAAGACAGTTCAGAGGTAAACTTTTTGCCTATACACTTGCTGTGTCTGAAGAAAATGCAGGAGGAGGAAGAGTTGTTACAGCTCCAACATGTGGAGCAGCAGGAGTTATTCCAGGAACACTTTATACTTTAAAAGAAGCTTTCAAGTTAGAGGATAAAGAAGTAGTAAAAGCTCTTGCAGTAGCAGGACTTATAGGAAATATTGTAAAAGAAAATGCAAGTATATCTGGTGCAGAAGCTGGATGTCAAGCAGAAGTTGGAACAGCTTGTGCAATGGCAGCAGGAATGGCAGCATTTTTAATGGGAGGAACAATTGAGCAGATAGAATATGCAGCTGAAATGGCTCTTGAGCATAATCTTGGACTTACATGTGACCCTATTGGAGGATATGTGCAAATTCCTTGTATAGAAAGAAATGCGTCTGCAGCAGCAAAAGCACTTGATACTGCAAACTATGCACTTTATACTGACGGACAACACAGTGTATCTTTCGACGAAGTTGTAATAACAATGGGTGAAACTGGAAGAGACATGAAAGAAGAATATAGAGAAACATCTCTTGGTGGACTTGCAAAACATTTTTGTGCAAACTGCTAAGACTATTAGAAAATAATTAAAAGGCTGATTAAAAAATCAGCCTTTTGCACTATGCAGAGATAAAAATTTATAAAAGAAATAGAATTGGAGAAACATAATTAATGAAATTAATAGTAGGACTGGGAAATCCGGGCAAAGAGTATGAAAACACAAGACATAATCTGGGGTTTATGGTTATAGATAAGCTGGCAGAAGAATTAAAAATATATGATTTTAAAGAAAAGTTTAAAGGATTAATGGGGGAAGGAAATTACAGAGGAGAAAAAATTCTTCTTTTAAAGCCTCAAACTTTTATGAATTTAAGTGGAGATTCAATAATTCAGGTTTTAAATTTTTATAAAATTGATCCTGAAACAGAGATGATAGTTATTTATGATGATATGTCTCTTCCTGTAGGGAAACTTAGAATAAGAGAAAAGGGAAGTGCAGGAGGACATAATGGAATAAAATCTATAATATCTCATGTTGGAGAAAAATTTTTAAGAATAAAATTTGGAATAGGAGCCAGTGGAGGTAAGGATAAAACTGTTGGATTTGTTCTTGGCCGTTTTTCTAAAGAAGATGAAGAAGATGTAAAAGAAGGAATAAAAAATTCTTCAAAAATGGTTTTAGCTCTTTTAGAAGGAGAAAAAATCGAAAAAATAATGCAACTTTATAATAAAAAATGCTAAAAAAAAGGTCGGTAAGTCCGAAAAAGATATTGTTAAAAATAAATAATTGTGATAAACTTTAATGTGAAGAAAAGTTTATATATTTATTTAAAATTAAATATAGTTTAAGGAAGGAGAGTTTGTATGAAGTTTTTTGGATTCAGAGGCGGAGTTCATCCACCTGATAACAAAGCCCAAACAGCTGAAATGGCAACAGAAAAAATGGCATCACCAAAAATGGTATATATACCATTACAACAACACATCGGAGCTCCGTTAGACCCGATTGTAAAAGTTGGAGACAAAGTTCTTAAGGGACAGAAAATTGCCGATTCTCAGGCATTTATGTCTACTACTATTCACTCACCAGTGAGCGGAACAGTAAAAAGAATAGAACAGCGTGTATTTCCTCTTATGGGAAAAGCCAACACAGTAGTCATTGAAAATGACGGAAACGATGAATGGTGTGAACTTGAGAAAATCGAAAACTGGCAAGAAGCATCAGTTGAAGATTTACTAAAACTAATCAGAGAAAAGGGGATAGTTGGAATAGGGGGAGCAAGTTTCCCTACACACATCAAATTAAATCCTCCGAAAGATACTAAAATTGATACTTTAGTTCTTAACGGAGCAGAGTGTGAGCCTTATCTGAATTCAGACAACAGACTTATGCTTGAAGATCCTCAATCAATAGTAGAAGGAATAAAAATCATTAAAAAGATTTTAGGTGTTGAAACTGCCGTAATTGGTATAGAAGAAAACAAACCTGAAGCTATTGCAAGTATGAAAAAAGCATGTGAAGGAACAGGAATAGAAGTTATGCCTCTTCACACAAAATATCCTCAAGGAGGAGAAAAACAACTTATAAAAGCAGTTTTAGACAGAGAAGTACCTTCAGGAAAACTTCCTGCATCTGTTGGAGTAGTTGTTCAAAACACAGGAACAGCAGCAGCTATTTATAGAGGAATAGTTCATGGAGAACCATTAATTGAAAAAATAGTAACTGTTTCAGGAAAGGCTATAAAACAGCCTAAAAACTTAAAAGTAGTAATAGGAACACCTTTCTCTGAACTACTTGAATATTGTGGAGTAGACAGAGATGCAGTTGATAAACTTGTTATGGGTGGACCTATGATGGGTATGGCACAATTCACAGAAGAAGTTCCAGTAATAAAAGGAACAGGTGGACTTTTAGCACTAACTAAAGAGGAAACTAATTACTGTAAACCTCAAGCATGTATAAGTTGTGGAAAATGTGTTGATGTATGTCCAATGCATTTAGTACCATTTATGTATGCAAGACTTGCAGTAAAAGAAAACTGGGAAGAATTACCAAAATATAATCTAATGGACTGTATAGAATGCGGTTCATGTGCATATATCTGCCCAGCAAACAGACCATTAACTGAAGCTATAAAAATTGGAAAAGCTAAGTTAAGAGCGATGAAATAAAATTCTTTAGGAGATAGGAGGAACAAAAGTGTCAAAAGTATATAATATGGGGCCATCACCTCACATAAGAACATCAGAAACAGTTGACAAAGTAATGTATGATGTAATTATTGCTTTAGTGCCAGCACTTTTAATGGCAGTTTATGTATTTAAAACTAGAGCTTTAATAGTTACAGCTGTTTCAGTTATATTCTGTATGCTTACAGAATTAGTATTTAACAAAATAAGAAAAGTTGAATGTACACTTCATGATGGAAGTGCGATTGTAACAGGACTTCTTTTTGCATTCGTAATTCCTGTTGGAATGTCTTTACAATATGTTGCAATAGGTGCAATAGTATCTATTGCTTTAGGAAAAATGTTATTCGGAGGGTTAGGACAAAATGTATTTAACCCTGCATTAGTAGGAAGAGCATTTGTTCAAGCTTCATGGCCTGTAGCTATCACATCATTTACCCTTGATGGAATGGCAGGAGCTACAATGCTTGACGCTATGAAAAGAGGAGTACCTGAAATTTTAATAAGAGAAGGAAATCCATATGCTCAAGCTTTAATCGGACAAATGGGTGGATGTCTTGGAGAAACTTCAGCAATAGCACTTCTTATCGGTGGAGCTTATCTAATCTATAAAAAACAAATAGATTGGAAAATGCCTGTAATTATTATAGCTACTGTAGCTATTCTTACAGGAATAGCAGGAAGAGATCCATTAATGCATGTTCTTTCTGGAGGACTTATGCTTGGAGCATTCTTCATGGCAACAGATATGGTTACAAGCCCAGTGACTCCAAAAGGAAAAATTATCTATGCTTTTGGTATAGGAGCTCTTATTGCTCTTATCAGAATGAAAGGTGGATATCCTGAAGGAACAGCTTTCTCTATATTAATAATGAATGGTGTTACACCTTTAATCAACAGATACACAATGCCTAAGAAATTCGGGGAGGTGAAAGCTGATGGAAAGAAATAGATTTATACATTATGGATCTGTCCTTTTAGCAATCGCAGCTGTTTGTGCCGGACTTCTTGCAGGTGTAAACGGAATGACTAGAGGAGTTATAGCAGACAATAAAGTTAAAGCTGAAAACGCAGCTAGAACAGCAGTTGTGCCTTTAGCAAAATCATTTGACGAATCTAAAGCAGTTATGGCTGATGATTTAAAATTCATACCTGGTTTAGATGAAAATGGAAATACAGTTGGATATGTTGTTGTTGTAAGCCAAGGTGGTTATGCAGCAAATATAGACTTCTCTCTTGGAGTAGGTCTTGATGGAAAAATTACAGGATTAAGCATAATGAATCACCAAGAAACTCCAGGATTAGGAGCTAAAATTTCTGGTGAAGAATGGCAAAAACACTGGATAGGAAAAGATAAATCTTATGAATTTACAAAAGCAGCTGATGCATTTGCTGGTGCTACAGTATCTCCTACAGCTGTTTATACTGGAATTCAAAGAGCTTTATCAGCTTTTGAAAACGGGGTGAGTAAATAATGGCAAAAAGTAAAATGGGAATCGTTTTAAACGGTATATTTAAGGAAAACCCTGTTCTAGTACTTTTATTAGGACTTTGTCCTACACTTGGAACATCAAGTTCTGCAATAAACGGAATGTCAATGGGACTTGCTACTACAGCAGTTCTTGTGTTCTCAAATATATTAATATCTGTATTCAAGAAAGTTATTCCTGATAAAGTAAGAATACCTGCTTTCATTATGATTATAGCTTCTCTTGTTACAATTGTTCAAATGTTAATGGAGGCTTATACTCCTGACATTTATAAAGTATTAGGGTTATATATACCTCTAATAGTTGTTAACTGTATAGTTTTAGGAAGAGCAGAAAGCTTTGCTTCTAAAAATAGTGTAATAGATTCAATGTTTGATGGTATTGGATCAGGACTTGGATTTACACTTGCTCTTACTGTTCTTGGAATGATCAGAGAAGTTTTAGGAAATGGAACTATATTCAATATAGTTATAACTCCTGCAAACTGGCAACCTGCATTAATATTTATATTACCACCAGGTGGATTCCTTACAATAGCTTGTGTTATTGCATTCCAAAATTACCTAAAACAAAAGAAGGAGGTATAGTTAAGTGGATTTAGCAAAATTATTTAGTATAATTATAACTTCAATCTTTATTCAAAACTATGTTTTCGGTAGAGTTCTTGGAATTTGTCCATACATGGGAGTTTCTAAAAAAGTTGAATCATCTATCGGAATGGGAATGGCAATTATATTCGTTATATCAATAGCATCTGCTGTTACTTGGTTAATATATCAATATATGCTTGTTCCATTCGGTCTTGAATATTTACAAACAATAATGTTCATTTTAATAATAGCTTCATTAGTTCAATTTGTTGAAATGGCAATTCAAAAAATGTCACCAAATCTTTACAATGCTCTTGGAGTTTATCTTCCTCTTATTACAACAAACTGTGTTGTACTTGGAGTTGCAATCTTAAACATTCAAGAAGGATATAACTTTATAGAAACAATTGTAAATGGTATTGGAGCTGCTGTAGGATTTACATTAGCACTTATTTTACTTGCTGGTGTAAGAGAAAGAATAGAATATTCTGATATTCCTAAGCCTTTCCAAGGTGTACCAATAGCATTTATTTCAGCAACTTGTCTAGCTTTAGCATTCATGGGATTTGCCGGAATGCAAATATAAATTTTTGGAGGTTATTATGGGAAGTGAAATATTAATAGCTGTAGTTATTCTTGGATTAACAGGATTAGCTATGGGATTATTCTTAGCTTTTGCCTCTAAAAAATTTGAGGTTAAAGTTGATGAAAGAGTATCAGCAATAACAGGATGTCTTCCTGGTGCTAACTGTGGAGGATGTGGATTCCCAGGATGTGGAGGATATGCTGATGCAGTTGTAAATAAAGGTGCAAAACCTAATATGTGTGCTCCAGGTGGAAAAGCTGTAGCAGATAAAATTTGTGAAATAATGGGAATGACTGCAGAAGTGTCAGATGGGCCAAGAATTGTTGCAAGAGTTCTTTGCCAAGGAAAACATGAAAATGCAGCAGAAAAATATAATTTCAGAGGAAACATCACAACATGTGCTTCTATGAATATATATGCTTCAGGGGAAAAAGCATGTTCTTATGCTTGTCTTGGAAAAGGAGACTGTATAAAAGTATGTCCTGTAGGTGCAATATCTATTGTTGACGGAATAGCTCATATAGATGAAGATAAATGTGTTGCTTGTGGAGCATGTGCAAAAGCATGTCCTAAACTTGTAATAGCAATGCTTCCTCAACCACAGAAAGTAAATGTTCTTTGCTCTTCTAAAGACAAAGGTGCAGATGCAAGAAAGAATTGTAAAACAGCTTGTATAGGATGTGGAATGTGTGCAAAAGCATGTCCTGTAGGTGCAATAACAGTTGAAAACAATTTAGCTAAAATAGATCCAGCTAAATGTATTCAATGTGGATTGTGTGCAACTAAATGTCCTACTAAAGCAATAAACAGTCTTGTAGTTCCTAAAAAAGCAGTTATTCATGAAGATAAATGTATAGGATGTACAATCTGTGCTAAGAACTGTCCTGTATCAGCAATTGAAGGTGCATTAAAAGAAAAACACAAAGTTGATCTTGCAAAATGTGTAGGATGTGGAATTTGTGCTTCTAAATGTCCTAAGAAAGCTATTGAAATGGAAGAAGTAAAATAATTTTTCTAGGATAGGGCTAAATAAAGTAAATTAATTTTATATAAAGCCATATTGATTTGAAAAGGTCAATATGGCTTTTATATTTTATAGGATCATAATATAAAATTTTGTTATGAATTTTTTCATATATAATAATGAAGAGATTTAAAAAGATAAATTTTTATATAAAATGTGTAAGAAATATGTAAAAATAAAATAATTTTCTAACAAATAAAAATCAAAAAAAATTTTTTGCAAAAAATCAAAAAAAAGCTTTGCAAATACTGGGATTTATGATATAATTCTCAAGGTGTACAAAGGATGTTAATATCCTTTAAATTAAAAAATTAATTAAAGGAGGTGTATAAATGGCTTCTAATAAATTAAGAATCTACTTGAAAGCTTACGATCATATGTTACTAGATCAATCAGCAAAGAAGATAGCTGAAGTTGCAGAAAAATCTGGAGCAGAAATAGCTGGTCCTATGCCACTACCAACTAAGATTAAAAAATACACTGTATTAAGATCAGTACATGTTAACAAAGATTCAAGAGAGCAGTTTGAAATGAGAATTCACAGAAGAATGGTGGAAATCAAAAACTCTACTCAAAAAACAATATCATCTTTAACAGCGGTTAACTTACCAGCTGGTGTTGGAATCGAGATTAAACAAGCGTAGTTTAAAAACACAAAAATGGCTGATTCTCGGGTAATTTGAAAATTTAAATTAAGGTTGAAATCAAATTATCCTTACAGAATAATACAAGTTGACGCTTTTTTTAAAGCAGGTTCATAGAACCACGAGGTCAAGTTGTCAACCAATATATTATTTGATGGAGGTTATAACAAATGTTAGGAATTCTAGGAAAAAAAATCGGAATGACTCAAATCTTTGAAGATGGAAAGTTCGTTCCAGTAACAGTTGTAGAAGCTGGACCAAACTTTGTTTTACAAAAGAAAACAGTAGAAGGTGAAGGTTATACAGCATTACAACTTGGTTTTGATGAGAAAAAAGAAAAAAATTCTACTAAACCAATGATGGGTATCTTTAATAAAGCTGGTGTAAAACCATTAAGATTTGTTAAAGAACTAAAAGTTGACTCAGTTGAAGGATATGAGTTAGGACAAGAAATTAAAGTTGATGTTCTAAATGGTGTTGAGTTCGTAGATATTACAGGAACTTCAAAAGGTAAAGGAACATCAGGGGTTATGAAAAGACATAACTTCGGTGGAAACAGAGCGTCTCACGGGGTTTCAAGAAACCACAGACTTGGAGGATCTATCGGACAATCTTCATGGCCTGGAAAAGTATTAAAAGGATTAAGAATGGCTGGACAATATGGAAATGCTACTGTAACAGTTCAAAACTTAAAAGTAGTTAAATTAGATGTTGAAAACAATGTAATCTTAATAAAAGGTGCAGTACCTGGAGCTAAAAACGGTTACCTTGTTGTAAGACCAGCTATAAAAAAATAATAAGGTTAGTAGAACGGAAGGAGGAAAAAAATGGCGGTTTTAAACATATATAACTTAGCAGGAGCACAAACTGGAACTGTTGAAGTAAACGACGCAATATTTGGTATAGAACCTAATAAAGTTGTTTTACACGAAGTTCTTGTAGCAGAATTAGCTGCAGCTAGACAAGGAAGTGCATCTACTAAGACTAGATCTATGGTTAGAGGCGGAGGAAGAAAGCCATTTAAACAAAAAGGAACTGGTAGAGCTAGACAAGGTACAATAAGAGCACCTCACATGGTAGGTGGAGGAGTTGTATTTGGACCAAGCCCTAGAAGTTACGAGAAAAAAGTAAACAAAAAGACAAGAGTATTAGCACTTAAATCTGCATTATCTGCAAAAGTTGCTGCTGGAGAAATTGTTGTATTAGATGGAATGATGGAAACTCCAAAAACTAAAACTATAGTTGCATTAACAAAAGCTTTAGAAGCTAACACAAAACAAATGTTTGTAGTAAATGACTTAACAGAACAAGGTGATTACAACTTATTCTTATCAGCTAGAAACTTAGAGAACGCAGTTGTATTCCAACCTAACGAATTAGGAATTTACTGGTTACTAAAACAAAATAAAGTTATCATTACTAAAGAAGCATTAGCTACAATTGAGGAGGTGCTTGGATAATGACAGCTTATGAGATCATCAGAAAGCCTCTAATTACTGAAAAAACTGAATTACTTAGAAGAAACAACAATAAATACACTTTTGAAGTAAATAGAAAAGCTAACAAAATAGAGATTAAAAAAGCAGTAGAAGAAATATTCAACGTTAAAGTTGCAAGCGTTGCAACAGTAAACATCAAACCTGTAACAAAAAGACATGGTATGAAATTATACAAAACTCAAGCTAAAAAGAAAGCAATCGTAGAATTAGCTTCAGGAACAATTTCATATTTCAAAGAAGTATAATAAAAACGGCTAAAGATAGTTATAGGTCTAATAGAAAATTTGGAGGTTATTACAAATGGCTATAAAGAAAATGAGACCAACAAGTGACGGAGTTAGACATATGTCAAGACTTGTTGTACCTGAATTAAGTAAGGTAAGACCTGAAAAGTCTTTAACTGTACCTTTAAAATCTGCTTACGGTAGAGATAACTACGGGCACAGAACAAATGTTAATAGACAAAAAGGTCATAAAAGACTTTACAGAATTATAGATTTCAAAAGAAACAAATTAGATATACCTGCAAGAGTTGTTACTATTGAGTACGACCCTAACAGAACAGCAAACATCGCTCTTTTACATTATGCTGACGGAGCTAAAGCATATATCTTAGCACCTAAAGGATTAAAAGTTGGAGATGTTGTAATGAACGGTTCTAACGCAGAAATTAAAGTTGGAAACGCTCTTAAATTAAAAGAAATGCCTGTTGGAACACAAATTCACAACATTGAACTTCAAAGAGGAAAAGGTGGACAATTAGTAAGATCTGCTGGAACTGCAGCAAGACTTGTTGCTAAAGAAGGAACTTACTGTCACGTTGAATTACCATCAGGAGAATTAAGACTAATTCACGGAGAATGTACAGCTACAATCGGTGAAGTAGGAAACGCAGAGCACAGCCTAGTGTCAATCGGAAAAGCTGGAAGAAATAGACTTATGGGAAAAAGACCTCATGTTAGAGGATCTGCAATGAACCCTTGTGATCACCCTCACGGAGGAGGAGAAGGTAAAGCTCCAGTAGGAAGAAAGAGCCCATTAACTCCTTGGGGTAAACCAGCACTTGGTGTTAAAACAAGAGGAAGAAAAACATCTGATAAGTTTATAGTAAGAAGAAGAAACGACAAGTAATTTCGAGAGGAGGTTTAATAGGCAATGGCTAGATCACTTAGAAAAGGACCTTTCTGCGACCATCACTTAATGAAAAAAGTTGAAGAAGCAGTAGCTGCTAACAACTTAAAAGCAGTTATTAAGACTTGGTCAAGAAGATCAACTATATTCCCTAACTTCATAGGATTAACTTTTGGAGTTTACAACGGGAAAAAACATATACCTGTATATGTAACTGAACAAATGGTAGGACACAAATTAGGTGAGTTTGCACCTACAAGAACTTACCACGGACATACAAAAACTGGTAAAAAATAATAAAAATTAATAATATTTTAGATAAATATAATTAAGAAAAGGAGGAGAAACTAGTGGAAGTTAAAGCAAGTACTAGATTCGTGAGAATGTCTCCAAGAAAAGCTAGATTAGTAGCTGACTTAGTGAGAGGAAAATCAGCTCTAGAAGCTCTTGATATTTTAGAATATACAAATAAGAAAGCAGCTAGAATTATAAAGAAAACATTAGCATCAGCTATAGCTAATGCTACACATAACGCAAAATTAGATGACGAAAAATTAGTTATATCTACTATCATGATAAACGATGGTCCAGCTCTTAAGAGAATAAGCCCAAGAGCAATGGGAAGAGCAGACATCATAAGAAAACCAACAGCTCATGTTATCGTGGGAGTATCTGAAAAGTAGAATTAGTTAAGGAGGTAAAACTGTGGGACAAAAAGTAGACCCTAGAGGATTAAGACTTGGAATTACAAGATCTTGGGACTCTAACTGGTATGCAGACAAAAAGGAATACGCTAAGTACTTCCATGAAGATGTAAAAATCAGAGAGTTTGTTAAGAAAACTTATTTCCATGCTGGAATATCTAAAGTAAATATAGAAAGAACATCACCTTCACATGTAGTAGTAATAGTTCATGCTGCTAAAGCTGGAATTGTTATCGGAAGAAAAGGTGCTGAAATAGAAGAATTAAGAACTAAATTAGAAGCTTTAACTGGTAAAAAAGTATTAGTTAAAGTTCAAGAAGTTAAAAACTTTAATAAAGATGCAGTATTAGTAGCAGAAAATATTGCTGGTGGAATTGAAAGAAGGGTTGCTTATAAAAGAGCAGTAAACCAAGCAGTTATGAGAGCTATGAAATCTGGAGCTAAAGGAATTAAAGTTATGGTTTCTGGAAGACTTAATGGTGCAGAAATCGCTAGATCTGAGTGGGTTGTTGAAGGAAAAGTTCCTTTACATACACTAAGAGCTGACATCGATTATGCAACAGCAACAGCTCATACAACTTATGGAGCATTAGGAATTAAAGTATGGATATTTAATGGTGAAGTACTTCCAACTAAGAAAGAAGGAGGGGAAGCGTAATCATGTTAATGCCAAAAAGAACAAAACATAGAAAAATGTTTAGAGGAAGAATGAAAGGTTCTGCTCAAAGAGGAAATACAGTAGCATTCGGTGACTACGGACTTCAAGCTCTTGAACCTGCATGGATTACTAACAGACAAATAGAATCATGCAGAATCGGAATCAACAGAACATTCAAAAGAGAAGGAAAAACATTCATAAGAATATTCCCTGATAAACCAATCACATCTAGACCAGCTGGAGTGAGAATGGGTAAAGGTAAAGGGGCAGTAGAAGGTTGGGTTTGCGTAGTTAAACCTGGAAGAATAATGTTTGAAGTTTCTCAAGTTAGTGAAGAACTAGCTATGGCAGCTTTAAGAAAAGCTTCTATGAAACTTCCTATCAGATGTAAGATAGTAAAAAGAGAGAATGGCGGTGATAAATAATGAAAGCTAAGGATATAAGAGAAATGTCTACTGAAGACTTAGTAGTTAAGTGCAAAGAACTTAAAGAAGAATTATTCAACCTAAAATTTCAACTTTCATTAGGACAATTAACTAACACTGCTAAGATCAGAGAAGTTAGAAGAGAAATTGCAAGAATGAACACAATTTTAAATGAAAGATAATATATTTTAGAGATGATTCTTAAGAAGAGGAGGTCAAAATCTTGAGAAACGATAGAAAAGTAAGAGAAGGTATAGTTGTTTCTGATAAAATGGAAAAAACTATAGTTGTTTCAATAGCTACAATGGATTTACATCCTATTTACAAAAAAAGAGTTAAAAAGACAACAAAGTTTAAAGCTCATGATGAAAACAATGTAGCTCAAGTTGGAGATAGAGTAAGAATAATGGAAACTAGACCTTTATCTAGAGATAAAAGATGGAGATTAGTTGAAGTATTAGAAAGAGCTAAATAAAATCCAATATAATTTTGGAAGGAGGATATTTTAATGGTACAACAACAAACTATCCTTAACGTTGCAGACAACTCAGGTGCAAAAAAATTAATGATCATAAGAGTTCTTGGTGGAACTAAAAAAAGATTTGGAAAAATCGGGGACATAGTTGTATGCTCAGTAAAGGAAGCAATACCTGGTGGAAACGTTAAGAAAGGTGACGTAGTTAAAGCAGTTATTGTAAGAACAAGAAAAGAATTAAGAAGAGAAGACGGATCATATATAAAATTTGATGATAACGCTGGTGTTATAATTAATAACAATAATGAACCAAAGGCAACAAGAATATTCGGGCCTGTTGCAAGAGAGCTAAGAGCTAAAAACTTTATGAAAATAGTTTCTCTAGCTCCAGAAGTAATCTAAGAGAGGAGGCTAAGAAGTGGCTAAACCTAAAATTAAATTCGTTCCTGCATCACTTCATGTGAAGACAGGAGATACAGTATATGTAATTTCTGGTAAAGATAAAGGTAAAACTGGTAAAGTTTTAAAAGTATTCCCTAAAAAAGGAAAAATAGTTGTAGAAGATGTAAATGTAGTTACTAAAAACATGAAACCATCTCAGACAAACCCACAAGGTGGAGTTGTAACTAAACCTGCTCCAATATTCTCATCAAAAGTAATGCTTTTTGATGCGAAAGCTGGAAAACCAACAAGAGTTGGATACAAAGTAGTGGATGGTAAAAAAGTTAGATACTCAAAAGTGTCTGGAGAAGTTCTATAAGAGAGGAGGATAACGTAAGTGTCTAAATACGTTTCTAGATATCACAAATTATTTGATGAAGTTATAAGAGAAAATCTAATGAAAGAATTAGATTTAAAGAATATCATGGAATGTCCAACATTAGAAAAAATTATCGTTAATATGGGAGTTGGAGAAGCTACTCAAAACGCGAAATTAATAGATGCAGCGATGAACGATTTAGGTATCATCACTGGACAAAAACCATTAGTAAGAAAAGCTAAGAAGTCAGAGGCTGGATTCAAATTAAGAGAAGGAATGCCAATCGGAGCAAAAGTTACTTTAAGAAAAGAAAGAATGTATGATTTTCTAGATAGATTAGTAAATGTAGTTCTTCCAAGAGTAAGAGATTTTGAAGGAGTTCCTTCAAACTCATTTGACGGAAGAGGAAACTACTCTTTAGGATTAAGAGATCAATTAGTTTTCCCTGAAATTGAATTCGATAAAGTAGATAAACTACAAGGTATGTCTATCACAATAGTATCTTCTGCTAGAACAGATGAAGAAGGAAGAGCTTTACTTAAGGCTTTCGGAATGCCTTTTAAAAAGTAATAGTTAGAGGAGGAGAATTAATGGCTAAAAAGTCAATGATCGCTAGAGATATAAAAAGAGCGGAACTTTGTGATAAATATGCAGCTAAAAGAGCTGAATTAAAGAAAAGAGTGCTTGAGGGAGATCAAGAAGCTATGTTTGAATTAACTAAACTTCCAGCTAACTCATCACCAGTAAGAAAAAGAAACAGATGTCAATTAGACGGAAGACCAAGAGGATTCATGAGAGAATTCGGAATGTCTAGAGTAAAATTCAGACAATTAGCAGGTGCTGGAGTTATACCTGGTGTTAAAAAATCATCTTGGTAGAAAGCACGTTTTATTGATATGGAAGGAGGATTATAGTAAATGTTTTTAACAGATCCAATCGCAGATATGTTGACAAGAATAAGAAATGCTAACGCAGTTATGCATGAGAAAGTTGATGTTCCTTATTCAAACTTAAAACTTACAATAGCTAAGATTTTAAAAGAAGAAGGTTATATCGCTAACTATAAAGTTATAACTGATGGTAACGTAAAAAATATAAGAGTTTACTTAAAATATGCAGGAAAAGAAAGAGTAATCAAAGGATTAAAGAGAATATCTAAACCAGGTAGAAGAGTTTACGCACCAGTAGACGAATTACCAAGAGTACTTTCAGGTCTTGGGATTGCTATCGTATCTACATCAAAAGGAATTGTTACTGATAGAGTAGCAAGAAAAGAAAATGTAGGTGGAGAAATCCTTGCATTCGTATGGTAAAATAAACTAGGAGGTGTCCATTAAATGTCAAGAATAGGTAAAAAACCTATAGTGGTACCTGCTGGGGTTACTGTTACAGTTGACGGTCATAAAGTTACTGTAAAAGGGCCTAAAGGTACTTTAACAAAAGAATTTAACAAAAATTTAACAATAGCTTTAGAAGATGGTCATGTAGTTGTTACTAGACCAAATGATTCAATAGAAATGAGAGCTTTACATGGAACTACAAGAGCACTTATCCATAACATGGTTGTTGGTGTAAGTGAAGGGTTCAAAAAAGTTCTTAACCTAGTAGGGGTTGGATACAGAGCAGCATTAAAAGGTAAAGGATTAGAATTAGCTTTAGGATATTCTCATCCAGTTATTATTGATGAAGTTCCTAACATCACTTTCGCAGTTGAGAAAAATACTACTATCATAGTAGAAGGAATTGAGAAAGATGTTGTTGGTCAAGTAGCTGCTATCATCAGATCTAAGAGAGCTCCAGAGCCTTATAAAGGAAAAGGAGTTAAATATGCTGATGAAGTAATAAGAAGAAAAGAAGGTAAAAAATCGTAGGATATAGCTCAAAAAGGAGGTAAGTGAGTTGTTTAAAAAGGTAAATAGACAAGCTGTTAGAGATAGAAAACACTTATCAATCAGAACTAAAATTTCTGGTACAGCTGAAAGACCAAGACTTTCTATATATAGATCAAACACTAATATGTTTGCTCAGTTAATAGATGATGTTAACGGAGTAACTTTAGTTTCTGCATCAACTGTTGATAAAGAGTTAAAAGCTCAAATCGCAAACGGTGGAAATGTAGAAGCAGCTAAATTAGTTGGAAAACTATTAGCAGAAAGAGCTGTAGCAAAAGAAATAAAAAATGTCGTATTTGACAGATCAGGATACATTTATACAGGAAGAGTTGCCGCTCTTGCAGAATCAGCAAGAGAAAACGGATTAAACTTCTAATTTCTTTTAGAGAGGAGGATTTCACTTGTCTAAGTTAATGGATAGAGAAGAAAAAGAATTTGCAGAAAAATTATTAAAAATTTCTAGAGTATCTAAGACAACTAAAGGAGGAAGAACTATATCTTTTTCTGTTTTAGCTGCTGTTGGAAATAAAGAAGGAAAAGTAGGAATTGGTTTAGGAAAAGCTAACGGTGTTCCTGATGCAATCAGAAAAGCTGTTGCTGCTGCTAAGAAAAACATGATAGATGTTTCTCTTAAAGGAAGAACAATTCCTCACGAAACTGTTGGAAAATGGGGAGCAACATCTATATGGATGGCACCTGCATACGAAGGTACTGGGGTAATTTCTGGTTCTTCATGCAGAGAAATCCTTGAATTAGTAGGAGTTCATAACATCTTAACTAAAATTAAAGGATCTAAAAACAAACATAACGTTGCAAAAGCTACTATTGAAGGCTTAAGAGGATTAAGAACTGCTGAAGAAGTAGCAGAATTAAGAGGAAAAACTGTTAAGGAAATCTTAAGCTAGGAGGTTTGAAGAAATGGCAAAGGTTAGAATAAGACTTGCAAAAAGTATAATAGGAAGAAAGCCTAACCATATAGCTACTGTAAAGTCGCTAGGGCTTAAGAAGATGAATAGCGTGGTAGAACATGAAGCAACTCCAGAATTAATGGGAAAAATTGCTCAAGTTTCTTACCTGCTTGATGTAGAGGAGGTGCAATAGTAACATGGAATTAAATGAATTAAAACCTTCTGTACCAAGAAAAGCTAGAAAAAGAGTTGGAAGAGGAGAATCTTCAGGATTAGGAAAAACTGCTGGTAAAGGAAGCAACGGTCAAAAATCAAGAGCTGGTGGAGGAACTAAACCTGGTTTTGAAGGTGGACAAATGCCTATCATCAGAAGAACTCCAAAAAGAGGATTCAGCAACTATCCATTCAAGAAAGAATACGCTATTATTAATTTAGATGTATTAAATAGATTTGAAGAAGGTACAGTTGTTACTCCTGAACTTTTATTAGAAACTGGATTAGTAAGTAAATTACTAGATGGATTAAAAGTTCTTGGAAACGGAAACTTAGAAAAGAAAATTTCAGTAGAAGCTCACAAAGTTTCTAAAAGTGCTCAAAAAGCAATTGAAGAAAAAGGTGGTTCAGTAGAAATCATTGAGGTTAAAACTTTTGCTGATGTAGCTAAAAACAATAAGTAATTATTGATTATAAGCGAGGTGAAAAACTTTGACTTTAATGGAAAGCTTTAACGCTAAACTAAGAGGAATCATGAAGATTCCTGAATTAAAAGCTAGAATCGTTTTTACCTTGTTGATGTTCCTAGTTGCTAGAGTGGGGACTTATATCCCTGCTCCAGGAATTGATATTGAAAGACTGTCAGCAATGACAGCTCAGAACGACCTTTTAGGGTTTATCAATATGTTTTCGGGAGGAGCCTTCCAGAGAATATCTATATTTGCATTAGGAATTGTTCCATATATCAATGCGTCTATTGTATTTAGTTTACTTGCTGTTATTATTCCGAAAATTGAAGAAATTCAAAAAGAGGGAGAATCAGGAAGAGCTAAAATAAGTCAGTGGACGAGATATGTGACAATCCTTATTGCGATTATGCAGGGTATTGGGGTATGTGTGTGGCTTACATCTTCTGGATTAGTAATCGATCCTGGATTAAGATTCATGTTGGTTACAATCACAATCTTAACAGCAGGAACAGTGTTCCTTATGTGGGTTGGAGAACAGATATCAGTTAACGGAATAGGAAACGGAGTTTCTCTTTTAATATTCTTAAATGTTATTTCAAGAGGTCCGTCAAACATAGTTCAGACTATGCAGATAATGAAAGAAAGTAAATTTTTAATACCTATACTTCTAGCAGTTGCAGCAGCAGCTGTTGTAGTTGTAGGTGGAATAGTTTTATTCCAGCTTGGTCAAAGAAAAATCCCTGTTCACTATGTTGGAAAAGGATTTGGTGGAAGAGGAGGAATGGCTCAAAATTCCTATATTCCTTTAAAACTTAATACTGCAGGAGTAATGCCTGTAATCTTTGCATCAGTAATGATGATGATACCATCATTGCTTATAAGATCATTACCTGCAACATTCCCGTTCAGAGATTATTTAGTTTTATTCTTTGACAGTAAACATCCTGTTTACATGGTGCTTTATGCTTTAATAATTATATTCTTCTCATTTTTCTATACATCTATTATGTTTGATCCAGAAAAAGTTGCTGATAACTTAAAACAGAGTGGTGGAACTATTCCTGGTATAAGACCAGGATTAGAAACAGTTGAATATCTAGAGGGAGTTGTTACAAGGATAACTTGGGGAGGAGCAATCTTCCTTGCAGCAATCTGTATACTTCCTATAATAGTCTTTACAGCAGCAGGACTTCCAGTTTTCTTTGGGGGAACAGGAATAATAATTGTTGTAGGGGTTGCACTAGATACAGTTCAGCAAATAGATGCCCACTTAGTAATGAAAGAATACAAAGGATTTCTATAAAAAAGATAACACAGTATTTTCTGTGTTATCTTTTTTGTTATATTTATAAAAATTTGAAAAGCCATAGAGTAAGTGCTATTATATATACAGCAAATCAATATTTTTTAAGGAGAGAATTATGAAAATAGGTCTTGTACTTGAAGGCGGAGGTATGAGAGGAATTTATACTGTAGGAGTTCTTGATACACTTTTGAATTATAATTATCTTGCAGATTATCTTATAGGAGTTTCTGCAGGAGCTTCAAATGGTGTTTCATATATTTCAGGTCAGAAAGATAGAGCAAAGAGAACTATAATAAATTATATAGGAGACAAAAGATATCTAAGCATTTCAAATTATATAAAAACGGGTTCTCTTTTTGGAATGGACTTTCTTTTTAAAGAAATACCAGAAAAACTTGAAATATTTGATCATGATACTTTTTTCAGATGCAAATGTGATTACAGAGTGGGAGTAACAAATGTAGAAACAGGAAAGGAGGAATATTATGGGAAAGAAGCTCTTGTAAAAGAAGATAAGAATATACTCCTTCAAGCTTCAGCTTCTATTCCAATGGCAGCTCCCATAGTGAACTACAAAGGAAAAAAATATCTTGATGGAGGAACAGCAGATCCAATTCCTATAAAAAAAGCTTTTGAGGATGGGTGTGATAAGGTTATAGTAGTTCTTACAAGAGATAGGAATTATAAAAAGAAACCTACACCAGCAAAACCAATTTATAGTTTTGTTTTTAGAAAATATCCAAAGATGGTAGAGCTTTTAAAAATGCGTCATCAAATATATAATGATACTCTTGATTTTATAAAAGAAATGGAGAGAGAAGGAAAAGCATTTGTAATAGCTCCTGATAAGCCAATAGAAATAGAAAGATTTGAGAAAGATAAAAATAGATTGCTTAAAATCTATAGTAATGCAGTGAGAGATACTGAGAAATTTTGGGAAAAATATAAAGATGAATTGGAGGCAGAAACACACAAAAGAGTTTAATGGAGGTCAAAAATGTATGTATACTTATGCTATTTTTTAATTTACTCTTTTTTGGGTTGGTGTATTGAAGTGTGTTATGCGGCTCTGAATACAAAAAAATTTATTAACAGAGGATTCCTTAATGGTCCTTACTGTCCAATTTATGGTGCTGGTGCAGTAGCTGTAATGTATTTTATATGTCCTTTTAAGAAAAATCTTCTTGTATTTTTTGCAGTTTCAGTAATATTAACTTCTGCAATAGAACTTTTTACAGGATTTGGTTTAGAGAAGGCATTTCATTACAGATGGTGGGATTATTCAGAAGTTCCTTTTAATTTAGGAGGATATATGTCTGAAATTTTCAATAATATGGGGATTTGCCTGTGTATTTGTTGTTGAGATAATACATCCTGTAGTAAAAGATAGAGTTTCATGGATTGAAAAAAGAATTATGTCTTCATTCCCTGATATGAAATCTACTAAATATAGTGATAAGATTTTTAAAGATATTCGTACAAGAAATTTTAATAAAAATAACAAATCTTAAAACTTTCAGAAGTATTGAAAACTATTGAAAAAAATGTTAGAATTAAAAGAACTAAAACATATCTTGGAGAATAAAATGATAACATTAAACAATGTATTTTTAACAGCTTCATATTATTACAGCAGATAGAGAATGTTTAAAATTTTTAAAATTTTAAACATATTTTAAGGTGCAGTAATTTAATAAAAAGAAAGCTGAAGAATATGTTGAAAGGTAAGAGTCTGTTGATAATATTCAGCAGGCTTTTGTTTTATTAATGCTTTTAAAAGCATTGTCTTTATGTTAAAATAAAAAATGTAAAAATAATATAGGGGGATATAATAATGGAAAATGTTTACGATGTACTGAAGGACCGTGGATATTTAAAACAGTTCACAGACGAGGAAGCAATAAAGAAACTTTTAGGAGAAGAAAAAATTACTTTCTATATAGGATTTGACCCTACAGCAGACAGTCTGCATGTTGGGCATTTTATAGCCATGATGTTTATGGCACATATGCAGAAATTTGGACATAGACCAATTGCTCTTGTAGGAGGAGGTACAGCAATGGTTGGAGATCCAAGTGGAAGAACAGATATGAGAACAATGATGACAAAAGAAACAATAGCACATAATGTTTCATGCATAAAAAAACAAATGGAAAAATTTATAGATTTTTCAGATGGAAAAGCAATCCTTGAAAATAATGCTGATTGGCTTTTAGGTCTTAACTATATAGATTTTTTAAGAGATATAGGAGCAGAATTTTCTGTTAATAAAATGCTTGCAGCAGAATGTTTTAAATCAAGAATGGAAAAAGGATTATCTTTCCTTGAATTTAACTATATGCTTATGCAAGGGTATGATTTCTATGTGTTAAATCAAAAACACAATTGTAAAATGGAACTTGGTGGAGATGACCAATGGTCAAATATTATAGCTGGAATTAATCTTGTAAGAAAGAAAAAGCAAGAAACAGTATATGGAATGACTTGTACTCTTCTTACAAACAGTGAAGGAAAGAAAATGGGAAAAACAGCTAAAGGAGCATTATGGCTTGATCCTGCAAAAACAACTCCATATGAATTTTATCAATATTGGAGAAATATTGCTGATGAAGATGTAGAAAAATGTCTTGCTCTTTTAACATTTATTCCTATGGATGAAGTAAGAAGACTAGGAGCCTTAAAAGATGCTGAAATCAATAAAGCAAAAGTTGTTTTAGCTTATGAAATAACTAAAATGATTCATGGAACAGAAGAAGCAGACAAGGCTAAAGCTGCAGCAGAAGGAGCGTTTGGTACAGGAGGAGATGTATCTAATCTTCCTACAACAGAATTTAGTCAAGATAATTTTGGTATAAATCTTATAGATTATCTAACAGAACAAGAAGTTTTAAAAACTAAGAGTGAAGGAAGAAGACTTATTCAACAAAATGGTATGTCTTTAAATGGAGATAAAGTAACTGACATAGGATATACTATTAATGAGGAATCTTTCAAAGATGGAGAAGCTCTTGTAAAAATGGGTAAAAAGAAATTCCATAGAATAGTTTTAAAATAAAAGACATTTTAGTTTAATATGTATATAATCAATAATAAAATTAACAGGTGATTTTTTTGATTCTTTTAAGAGAAACGACAGAAAGCGATATTGAAGAGATATATAACCATATACATCTTGATTATGTAAAAAAATACTGTAATGATTATGAGGAACAATGGAAAGCTCATGAAAGATGGTATAAATTTTTGATACATTCAGATGCTTATCTTTTATATACAATAACAAGCACAGAAACAGGAAAATTTTTAGGATGTGTAAAATTTGAACTTGATGGAGAATGTGCAGTTATAAATATATATCTTGTGAAAGATATAAGAGAGCAAGGATATAGTCATGGAATATTAACACTTAGTATAGAAGAACTTCAGCATGAAAAACCTGAAGTAGTTGTTGTATTGGCATATATTCTTGAAGAAAATGAGGTTTCAATAAATGCTTTTAAAAATCTTGGTTTTCAATATGAAGGAGTTGAAAACTATAAAGGAATTGAACATCTGCTTTTTGTAAAAACATTATAATAAAATATTACATTCCTTTTCTTTGTGTAAATAAAGAAAAGAAATCAAAAGAAAATTGCCCTGCTGGTAAAAAATATTTCATTATTAATGCAGTGAACAAAGCGTAAAAAATTCATATGTTTGAGGGCAAAGCCTGAGTTTATGAATTTTAGCTTTGAAAACAAAATTAATAGAAATATTTTTTAAGGCAGGGTTGTTTTAAATACTTTTATTTTTATATTAAGAAAAAATAGGAGAGATTGGGAGGAAAGATGACAAAAAAAGAAAAAGTAAAATATGTTTTACAGAAATTGGAAGAAAAATTTGGAAAACCTAAATGTGCTTTAAATTTTGAAACTCCTTTTGAACTTCTTGTGGCAGTAATTCTTTCTGCCCAATGCACAGACAAGCGTGTAAATATAGTTACAGAAAAAATGTTCCGTGAAGATAAGATAAATACACCAGAGCAGTTTGCAACTATGGATCTTTCAGAAATAGAAGAACTTATAAAGAGTACAGGTTTTTATAAAAATAAAGCAAAAAATATTCAGAAAGCAGCAAGGCAGCTGCTTGAAAAATATAATGGAGAACTTCCAAAAGAGATGGATAAACTTTTAGAGCTTGGAGGAGTAGGAAGAAAGACAGCAAATGTTGTCAGAGGAGAGATATGGGGTTTAGCAGACGGTATAACTGTTGATACTCATGTAAAAAGAATTACTAATCTTTTAGGTCTTACAGAAGAAACAGATCCTGTAAAAATAGAAAGAGATTTAATGAAAATAGTTCCTAAAAAAAGTTGGATAGATTTTTCTCACTACATAATTCTTCAGGGAAGAGATAAATGTATTGCAAGGCGTCCTCAATGCCAGGAATGTGAAATAAAAGAAGCATGCAGATATTATTCTAAGTCTATAAAAAAATAAATTAATTTTTTATATATTTATATGATTATTATATTTTTTAGGCTAGAAACCTTTGAAAAAATTTGATAAATATAAATAATAATTCTTGACATAATAAATAAAGAATGGTATAAAATAGATGGGAAAGAAATTAATTCTTGGGAGCTGATTTAAAAATGAAAATATATTTAGATAACAATGCAACAACAAGACTTGATGATGATGCTTTTAATGCTATGATACCTTTCTTTAAAGAAGAATATGGAAATGCATTCAGTCTTCACTTATTTGGAAGAGAAACAGGAAAAGCAGTATCAGAATCTAGAAAAGTAATAGCTGATCTTTTAGGAGTTATTCCTGAAGAAATAATATTTACTGGTTCTGGAACTGAAGGAGATAACCTTGCAATAAGAGGAGTTGCTAGAGCATATAAAAACAGAGGAAAACATATAATTGTAAGTTCAATAGAACACCCTGGTGTAAGAAATACATGCAAAGATTTAGAAAAAGAGGGATATGAAATAACAGTTTTAAATGTTGACGAAAATGGAGTTGTAGATTTAGAGCAACTTAAGTCAGCAATTAAAGATGAAACAATCCTTATTTCAGTAATGCATGCAAATAATGAAACAGGTGTAATACAGCCTATAGAAGAAATAGGAAAAATAGCTAAGGAAAATAAGATTTTATTCCATGTAGATGCAGTTCAGTCTATGGGAAAACTTCCTATTGATCCTAAAGGAATGGGAATAGACCTTCTTGTATTTACTGCTCATAAATTCTATGGACCAAAAGGAGTAGGAGCATTATATGTAAGAAATGGTGTGAGACTTGGAAAAGTTATTACAGGTGGAGGTCAAGAAAGAAAATTAAGACCAGGAACAACTAATACTCCTCTTATAGTTGGTATGGCTAAAGCCTTAGAAAAAGCTTATGCTGAAAGAGAAGAAGAAAATAAAAGAGTAGGGGCTTTAAGAGATTATTTTGAAGAGGAAATTTTAAAAAGAATACCTGAAATAGTAATCAATGGTAAAAATGTTCCTAGACTTCCTGGAACTTCAAGTGTAACTTTCAAATATGTAGAGGGAGAATCAATTCTTCTTTCACTTAGTATGAAGGGAATAGCAGTAAGTTCAGGATCTGCATGTTCATCTGATGAACTTCAGGCATCACATGTACTTCTTGCTATGGGAATTCCTGAAGAATTTGCTCATGGTACAATAAGATTCAGTCTTGGAAAATATAATACAAAAGAAGAAATAGATTATACAATAGAAGCTGTGACAGAAGTTATAGGAAAACTTAGAATGATGTCACCACTTTGGAATGAATTTAATAGATAATATTTGTTTAAAAAACAGGGAGGAAAATAAATAATGCAATATTCAGAAAAAGTAATGGATCACTTTATGAATCCTAGAAACATGGGAGTAATAGAAAATCCAGATGGATACGGAAAAATAGGAAACCCATCTTGTGGAGATATAATGGAAATATTCCTAAAAATAGATAACGATATTATAACTGATGTTAAATTTAGAACATTTGGATGTGCATCAGCAATAGCAACATCATCAATTTCAACAGAAATGATTATAGGGAAAGATATTCATGAAGCATTAAAAATTACAAATAAAGTAGTTGCTGAAGCTCTTGATGGTCTTCCACCAGTAAAAATGCACTGCTCAGTGCTTGCTGAAGAAGCAGTTAAAGCTGCTATAGAAGATTACTTATCTAAAAAACAAAAATAGTTAAAAAAGAAAATATATTTAGGAAAGGGCAGTTAAAAGCCCTTTCTTTTTTTTGGAAAAACGGATATAATCTAGTGGTATAAAAAGTTTTTGAGGGGGAATAACTTGCTGAAAAAAATTTTGCTTATAATTTTAGCTCTGGTATTTAATTTTAATATTTTTGCAGAAGAAATAATAACAGAAGAAAATATTCAAGAAGAAAAATCTTTATGCAGGTCTTTTGTTCTAGGAGATGCAAAAGGAAATATATTTTATTTAGAAAATGAAAATGAAATGCTTCCCCTTGCATCAGTGACTAAAGTAATGACTCTTATGCTTACTTATGATGCTTTAGAAGAGGGAAGAATAAAATTAACAGATAAAGTGACAGTAGATAAAACAATGGCGCAGATGGGTGGAAGCAGAATATGGATGAAAGAAGGAACAAAAATATTAGTTGAAGATCTTATTAAAGCAACCGCACTTCATTCAGCTAATAACGCTGCTTATGGGCTTGCTAAGCTTGTTGGAGGAGATATTGATACATTTGTTGCCATGATGAATAAGAAAGCTGAAGAATTAGGTTTCGGAAGGGATATAGACTATAACACACCAACAGGTCTTCCGCCTCACATGACAGGAAGAGGACAAGATGTTGGAAGTGCTCTGGGAGTGTATAAACTTTCTCTGGCGGCTTTAAAATATCCAGAATATATAAAAATGGCTTCCCAAAAAGAAGATACTTTAATTTACTCTGGTAAAAATAAAATTTATAACAGAAATAAGCTCTTAGGAAAAGAAGGAATTTATGGAATAAAAACAGGGCATCTTGATAATTGGTATAATATAGCAGTTGCAAGTAATCTTGATAATATAAATTCTATAGTTGTTGTTTTAGGAGCTCCTACTGAAGAAATAAGAGACAAAAAAATTGTAGAAGAACTAAAAACTTTCCATGAAGAATATAAAGTTGTGGAATTTTTAAATGTAGATATTCCTGTAGATGAAATAGAAATATTAAATGGAGCAGTGAAAAAAGCAGAATTATATCCAGATAAAAACTATTCAGATATAGCAAAAGACAGTACAGATATAAGATTTATTACTTATAGAAAAGATTATGTAAAAGCCCCACTTTATGAAGGGCAGGAAATTGGTAAATATGAACTTTATATCAATGGTAAATTAGTTGATGAGGGAAATTTAATCATTAAAGAAAATATAGAAAAAGCAGGTAATATTTTTAACATATGATAGAAAAATTAAAAAATTTTAGTATTTTTATAAAATATTAAGAAAAAATTTTTAAAATATTTTATATAAACAAAATATTGATTTGTAAAGGATAGTTTAAATTTTGTAAAAATAAAATAAAAATTTTTAATATTTTTTCAAAAAAGTTGTTGACGGATTTCAGATATTGTGGTATTATACATCTTGTCCGTGAGAAACAGGA
>NZ_JADYUD010000014.1 GCF_021531595.1 Fusobacterium perfoetens | reverse complement strand
CCTAGAAGTTAAGCCTGTAAACGCTGAAAGTACTTAGGGGGCAGCCCTTTGGGAGGATAGGAACTTGCCAATCTTTTTTTATGCACAAAAATAAGGGATTGTTGCAAATTTATAAAAATAAAATTTTAAGATATGGAAAATATTTTCATAATATAAAATTTTGTTTTTATAGATTAAGAAATGCAACAACCTTTTTTTATTTATAAAAAAATAAAGAATTTTAGAAAAAAGAAGATAATTTGAACAAAATTTTTATATAAAATTTCAAAAAAATAGTTTTAATTCAGTAATAAAAATATTAAAACAGGACTAAAAAATATTAAAAATAAAGTATAAAATTTACTTTTAAAAATACAATTAATCTTAAACAGGCTTTAAAATTGATTTTCTGCTTTACAGAAAATGGATATAATTTCAAATTTGGGAATTTTTTTGAGTACGGAAATAGAAAAAAAGATAAAAAAATATATGGAAATAGATCAAAAAAAATAATTTTTTAAAAAGTATTTACAAAATACAAAAAATGAGTTATAAAGATAATATGATTGTGCCTTGAGAAAGCACAAGAGAATAAGAAAAATATTATGCCTTGAGAAAGCATAATTATCTAAATGAGAAATTTATTCAAGGAGGAGATTTTATTATGAAAAAGTTAGCACTTTTATTAGGAGCATTATCACTTGTATCTTCAGTTGCTTATGCAAAAGAAGTTGTACCTGCAGTAGAAGAAGTTGTAGTTGTTGAAGAAGCAGCACCAGTTGCAGCACCTGCATTAACAGTTACAAACATAGGACAATACATAGAAGTTGACAACACTTCTGGTGGAGCAGACATTGGAGAAAAAGTTCATTTTGCCAATGTTGTTGGATTAGCATATGAAGACTGGACATTTGGATTAATGGCTAGAAAAGCTTGGTCAATGGATACAGATGATGGAATTCATTCAAACGGACACAGAATGGAATTAGATTTCTGGAAAAACTATGAAAACTTCTCAGTTGGAGCAATTTGGAGAGGAGAATCTGATTCTGATAGATATTTAGCAAGAGTTAAATATAACTATGGAATGTTCTCTGGAAATTTAATGGCTGGTTATAAATTTATGAATAATGATGCTAATGATTATTTCTATGCTGAAGGTATGCCAGTAGCTGTTTCTTATGGACCAGTTAAAGTTGGATATTATTTTGAATATTCTAAATATAATGGAACTTCTGATAAACCAAAAGGAAAAGATGGTTGGGATATGAAAGAAGAAGCTTTACATCAAGTAAGAGTATTCTTCCCAATTTATAATGGAGAAAAATTATCTTTAGATGGACAATATAGATATCAATTTGCTCATGATCAAGAATATGTGAAAAAACAAGGTTGGGATGAAAATAACAGACATATAGCTATTCTTGGTGCAAACTATGCATTAACTGATAATTTATCTATCAATGGATATTATCAATATGAATGGAATAAATATGAAGCTCATGACAAAAAAGAAGCAAAACATGACGATTATTATGGAGAATTCTGTGTTGGATGGACTTATTCATTCTAGTTTAATCTAGTAAATTAAAAATAATAAAATTTTTAAGAGAGACTTTTAAGTCTCTCTTTTTTTGCTTTTTAAACATTTAAAACTCCAAGATTATTAAAAAATATATTATTTTTATTATATATAAAATGTTCTGTATGAGAATTAAAAAATTAAAAAAAATACAAAAAACTGAAAAAACTATTTACAAAAAAATAAAAATCGTGTATCATAATGAATGAGGGAAATATGTTCTCGCGAACATTAAGAAAGAATTGATTTTTTTTGAAGAAAGAGAAATTATTTTAAGGAGGAAGTAATTTATGAGAAAAGCATTACTTTTATTAGGAGCATTATCACTTGTATCTTCAGTTGCTTATGCAAAAGAAGTAATTCCAACAGTAGAAGAAGTTGTAGTTGTTGAAGAAATTAAGGAACAACCAAAATTAACAGTGACACATGTAGGACAAGAAATTGAAATAGAAAATCCAAATGGAACAGATGATTTTGATGATACATGGTTATTTAATACAGTTGGATTAAAATATGAGGATTGGACATTTGGTTTAACAGCAGCTAAACAATGGAATGTAGATTTTGATAATGGAATACATTCAGATAACCATAGATTAGTTTTAGATGCTTGGAAAAAAACAACAGATAATTTAAAACTAGGAGTAAGATACAGAGGACAAAAAGATTATGACAGATATGTTCTAAGATATGATTATAGCAATGGAATTTTATGGTCAGCAGGGGATTTCTGGTATCAAGCTACAAACCAAGTAGCAGGAGGACAAACAGACAATTTTGAAATGGAATGGTTCCCTATTGGACTTCAATATGGACCTTTTAAAGTTGGATATTTCATGGATGGAATAAAATATATAGGTGATATCAGTGCAGGAGAACAAGAATCTTATTTAGAACATCAAATAAGAGCTTATGCAACTCTTTACAAAGGAGAAAAATTATCTATAACAACAGAAGCAAGAGTTTCTTTACATACAGATGCTGATTATAAAGATAATGCAAATGGAACAAAAAAAGGATACAGAGTGTTTGATGATTTTGGAAGAAATAGAATATACTTAGGAGCTTCTTATCAAGTTACTGAAAACTTAAATGTTTATGGAAAATATGGATATGAATTCAGAGACTGGTCATATGAAAATACAACAGAAAAAGCATGGCTAGCTGATAAAAATAATCACTCACAAGAAGGATTCCAAGATATTATAGTAGGATGGAAATATACATTCTAGTTTAAAAAATCTTAAATAAATAGAAAGCTAACTTTTAAATCTTAATAAATGAGGACGGCAGAAATGCCGTCCTTTCTCTTTTAATGAAAATTAAAATATTGAAAAACTTTGGAAAAAGTCTTAAAATAAATAAAAATAAAATAACAGGAAGGTATGAAGATGATAATAGGTCTTACAGGAGGAATTGCTTCTGGAAAATCAACTGTGAGTAAGATTTTCAGAGAATTGGGAGCAGAAATTATAGATGCAGATATAAAAGCCAAAGAAATTTCTGAAAGAGAAGATGTTGTAAAAGAGATAGGAAATATTTTTGGAAAAGAAGTAATAAATAGTGAAGGAAAAATAGATAGATTAAAAATAAAAGAGATAGTTTTCAATAATAAAGAAAAATTAAAAAAATTAAATGATTTAATTCATCCTAAAGTAATGGAGGAGTTTAAAAAAATAAAGGAAAATAAAAGTAAAAATGATATAATAATATTTGATGTTCCTCTATTATTTGAGTCTGGAATGGATAAAATGTGTGATAAAATAATTCTTGTTTTTACAGATAAAAAAATCCAGATAAAAAGAATGTTAGAAAGAGATGGAATTACAGAGGAATTGGCTGAAAAAATTATAAATTCTCAGATGAGTCTTGAAGAAAAATTAAATAAATCTCAAATTCACCTTGAGAATAACGGGACACTTGAGGATTTAAGAGAAAAATCAGAAACTATTTATAGAGAATTAAAAGGAGAAAAATAATTATGAGAATAGTTGCTCCCGCTGGAAATATGGAGAGATTTTATTCTGCAGTAAATGCAGGTGCTGATGAAATATATATGGGGCTTAAAGGATTTGGAGCAAGAAGAAATGCTGAAAATTTTATTCTTGAAGAATTTAAACAAGCACTTGATTATGCCCATGAAAGAGGTGTAAGAATATTTCTTACTCTTAATACTTTAATGAAAAATGTAGAGATAGAATTTTTATATCAAAATTTTAAAGCACTTTATGAACATGGACTTGATGCTGTAATAGTACAGGATTTAGGATATTTTAGATTTTTAAAAGAAAACTTTCCAGATATAGACTATCATGGAAGCACTCAAATGACAGTTGCTAATCATGTAGAAGCTGAATATTTAAGAAAGTTAGGATTTAAAAGAGTTGTTCTTCCCCGTGAAATGAGTTTTGAAGAAATAAAAAAAATAAGAGAAAACACAGAAATAGAACTTGAAATATTTGTTTCAGGAGCTTTATGTATATGTTACTCAGGAAACTGTTATATGAGCAGTTTTATAGGGGGAAGAAGTGGAAACAGAGGTATGTGTGCTCAGCCATGCAGAAAGATATATACATCTTCAGAAGGAGATGCAGGATATCTTTTAAGTCCTAAAGATCAGCTTATGGGATATGAAGAGATAAAAAAGCTTAAAGAGATAGGGATTAACAGTATTAAAATTGAAGGAAGAATGAAAGAAAAAACTTATGTTTTTGAAGCTGTTAATTATTTTAAAAATCTGATAAATGGCATAAAAGCAGAAGAAAGAGTTTCTTCAATATTTAATAGAGGCTATTCAAAAGGATATTTTTATGAAAAAAGAGACTCTGTAATGAATAGAAATTATCCAGCAAATATGGGGAAACCTATAGGAATAATTTCAGGAAAAGAGCTTACTCTTGAAGAAAATATTATGCTTGGAGATGGTATAATTTATCTTTCAAAAGATTATGAAACTCTTGGTGGAGATTATATTAACAGAATAGAAAAGAAAAATAGAAAAGAAAAATTTAAAACTGCTGAAAAAGGAGACAGAATAATTTTAATAAATGCTCCTAAAGGTGCAAAGTATGTTTTTAAAAATTATGACAAAGAAGTAAATGATGATATAGAATCAAAACTAAAGAACAGCAGTAAGAAAAAAGAGATTTCTATGGAATTCATAGGAAGAGAGGGAGAATATCCTCTATTAAAAGTTTCTGCAGTAAATAATCAAGGAAAAAAAATAGTTGTTACAATAAAAGGAGAAAGCTTAATAGAAAAAGCAGCTAAAAGAGGTGCAGAAAAAGAAAATATAATTGAAAAACTTTCAGAAACAGGAGATACAGTATTCAAAGTAAAAGAATGTAATGTGTATATAGACAATAATATTTTTATTCCTCTTTCTCTTTTAAAGCAGCTTAGAAGAGATGCTCTTGAAGAACTTAGAATAAAGCTTGTGGAAAGTCATAGAAGAAATTTAAAAACGACAGAAATCTTCAGAATACCGATTGAAAAAGATGAGCTTAAACATTGCGAAGTATCTGTTATGGTAACAAATGATATACAAGAAAAAATTGTAAGAGAACTTGGAATAAAGAAAATTTATAAAAGAGGATTTGATATTGCAAGAGAAAATAATTTAGAAAAGATGGATTTAAACAGTGAACTTGCAGTTAATCTTTATCAGGTTTTAAAAAATAAAAATAGAGATGTTACTGTAGGATGGAATCTTAATGTTGGAAATATTTATTCACTTAATGAATATTCAAAAATTCCTAATGTTAAAACAGTTATAATAACTCCAGAACTTAGCTTTGAGCAGATAGAAAATATAGGGAAAGTTCCTGTAAGGAAAGCACTTTTAGGATATAGTAAGTTAAAAGGGATGTATCTAGAGCTTCCTGTTTTTAAAAATGGTGAGATTATTACAAATGAACAGGGAGATAAGTTTGTAATCCGTAAAAATGAATTAGGAAATGATGAAATTTATTTTGAAAAACCACTTAATATTCTAAGTCAGGTTAAAAGACTTGGAAAAATAGGAATAGATGAAGTTGTAATAGAACTTCTTGATGAAACAGAAGAAGAAATAAGATTCCTTATTAAGAATATTGATAAAAAAGAAAATGCATACAGTCCTTATAATTATGAAAGAGGTGTATTTTAATGAAAAAATCTTTAGTAAAAAATCTAGCAACATGTTTTGGGCTGGGAGATATGCCTAAAGCACCTGGAACTTTTGGAACACTTGGGGGAATTCCGATTTATATAGCTTTGCTTCTTTTGAGAAAACTATTCCCTAATTATATGCTTTACAATTCATTTTATTTTATGTTCCTTATGACATTCTTTGTTGTAGCTGTTTATGTTTCAGATATATGTGAAAGAGAAATTTATCATAAGAAAGATCCTCAAAATGTTGTAATAGATGAAGTTTTAGGATATCTTACAACACTGTTTTTAATAAATCCTGTAGGATGGTTTCAGACACTTACAGCAGTAGGACTTGCTTTTGTAATTTTTAGATTTTTTGATATTACAAAACCAGGACCAATATATAAATCTCAATTTATGGGACATGGTGTTGGAGTTGTAATAGATGATTTTCTTGCAGGAATAATAGGAAATTTTCTTCTTGCATGTATATGGACATTTTTATTTTATAGGTAAATTAGTTACTTTTCTTTGTACAAGCAAAGAAAAGTAACCAAAAGAAACCTGTCCTGCTACGAAAAATAATTTTATTAATTTTGTTCTCAAAGCTAAAATTCATAAACTCGGGTTTTACCCTCAGACATATGAATTTTTAAGCTTTGTTCACTGCATTAATTACAAATTATTTTTCAATGCAGGAAAAATATATGAAAATAAGGATAAAATGTTTTTAATGCAGGGATAAAATAGACATTTTGAGGAGAAATTAAAATGAAAGCAATGCTTATTTTGATTGGAACAGAACTTTTAAATGGGGGCATGATTGATACAAATAGTCTTTACATGGCAGAGGAACTTAATAAATATGGAATAGAAATTTACTCAAAAATGACCGTAAAAGATGATATTGAAGATATAATAAAAGCTATTGAATTTGGAAGAAAAAATTGTGATCTTATTATAACTTCAGGAGGTCTTGGGCCTACAATAGATGACATAACAAAAGATGCTGTTGCAAAATATTTAAATAAAAAAATAGTTGTTGATGAAGAAGAACTTTTAGAACTTAAAGAAAAGTTCAGAGAAAGAAATTTAAAGTTTATATCAAATAATATAAAAGAAGTTGAAAAACCAGAGGGAGCAGTTACATTTAAGAATGGAGCAGGAATGGCACCAGCTGTTTATATTGATGGAATAGTGTGCTTCCCAGGTGTGCCAATAGAACTTTATGATATGTTTCCAAAATTTTTAAAATGGTATTCAGAAGAAAAAAAATTAAAATCAGATGAAATTTTTATAAAAGATTTAATAACTTATGGAATTGCAGAATCCCATCTAGATAGCCTGATAAGCGATATTTTTACCGAAAAAGGAATAGAATATGAATTTCTTGTAAAAGATTTTGGAATAATAGTAAGATTGCAAAGTAAATTGAGTAATAAAAACATAGTGGAAAAAATCGTTGAAAAGATATATAATAGAGTAGGCGACAATATTTTCGGAGAAGATTCCGATAGACTTGAAACACTTATAATAAAAAGATTAAAAGAAGAAAAAAAGACACTTTCCGTAGCTGAGTCATGTACAGGTGGACTTCTTGCAGATAGTTTTGTAAATGTTTCAGGGGCATCTGAAGTATTTATGGAAGGAATAGTAACATATTCAAATGATGCTAAAATAAAAAGGCTGGGAGTAAAAAAAGAAACTCTTGAAAATTATGGGGCAGTGAGTGAAGAAACTGCAAGAGAAATGGTTTTAGGTCTTACAACTGATACAGGAATATCTGTTACAGGAATAGCAGGACCTTTGGGAGGAACAGAAGAAAAACCAGTAGGTCTTGTATATATGGGAATAAGAAACGGAAAAGAAATTCAGATTGAGAAAAAAATCTTTAAAGGTTCCAGAAGGAAAATTAGAGAAAGAGCAGTTCTACATAGTTTATTCTGCTTAAATAAAATGTTAAAAAGGAAGTAAACAGATGACGATAGGAGAAAGAATTAAAAAGAAGAGAAATGAGAAAGATTTTTCTTTGAGGGAACTGGCTGCTAAGGTAGATTTATCAGCAAGTTTTCTATCTCAGATAGAGCAGGGAAAGGCATCTCCTTCAATAGAAAATCTAAAAAAAATAGCTAATTATCTTGAAGTAAAAGTAAGTTATCTTATTGAAGAGGAAGATGAATCTCTGGGTTCTTTCCATATTAAAAAAGAGGATAGAAAGTATGTAGAAAGTATTGATTCAAAAACATCAATAGCTCTTTTAACTTCTTCAAAAATTGAGAAGAATATGGAACCTATTATGTATGAAATAAAACCTGGAGGAGAGAGTGGAAGAGGATTTTTTAACCATAATGGTGAAGAATTTATATATATAATAGAGGGAACTTTGGATATATATATTGAAGATCAGCTTACAACTCTTAATGAAGGGGATAGTTTTTATTTTAAATCATCATTAAATCATAGATTTAAAAATAATGGTAAAAAATTAACAAAAGCTATATGGGTGGTAACACCGCCTACATTCTAATTATGACTGAATAAAAAAGACGAAAAAAAGCGGAGGAGAGAATGGATATAAAGGTAAATGTGCTTAATGCAATGAGAATGACAAAACTTCTGATTGCTGCGAGCAGATGGCTTTCAAGACATGCAGACATATTAAATGACCTTAATGTTTATCCTGTACCAGACGGAGATACAGGAACAAATATGTCAATGACATTGCAGTCAGTAGAAAACCAACTGATAAAATTAAGTTATGAGCCTGATATGGAAGAACTTTGTGATACAGTATCAGAAGCTATTCTTTTAGGGGCAAGAGGAAACTCAGGAACAATTTTATCTCAGATAATACAAGGATTTTTAGACGGAATAAGAGATAAAGAAGAAGCTACAGTGGAAGACACAATAGCTGCTTTTGAACTTGCAAGAGCAAAAGCTTATAAAGCTGTAAGTAATCCTGTTGAAGGAACAATGCTTACAGTAATAAGAAGAGTTGCCGAAGGAGCAAAAGCATATGAAGGGGATAAAAATGATTTCGTCCCATTTCTTATTTATCTTAAAAATGTAGCAGCAGAAGCTGTAGAAGAAACACCTAAACTTCTTTCAAAATTAAAAGAAGCTGGCGTTGTAGATGCTGGAGGAAAGGGTATATTCTATATTCTTGAAGGATTTGAAAAATCTATAAGTGATCCTCAAATGCTTGAAGATCTTGAAAGAATAGTTCAGTCTCAGGCAAAAAGACAGGAAAGACTTGATGCAAATGCTGTTATAATGGAAGAGATTAAATTTAAGTATTGTACAGAATTTATTATTGAAAATGGAAAATTTGATCTTGATTCTTATAAAGCAGAAATAGGAGTTCTTGGAGATTCAATGGTATGTGCTCAGACTTCTAAAAAGACAAAGACACATATCCATACAAACAATCCAGGGCTTGTTCTTGAAATTGCAGGGAAACTTGGAAATTTATCAAATATAAAAATAGACAACATGGAACTTCAACAGCATAAAAATATGATGTTTGCTGATGATGCTTACAAAGTTGAAGAAAGTAAAAATAAAATTCTTGTAAGAAATGAAAACAGCAGACCTGTTGCATATTTTGCAATAGCTGACAATAAAGAAATAGGAGAACTTTTCCTTAATTCAGGAGCTTCAGCAGCGCTTCTTGGAGGGCAGACACAAAATCCAAGTGTTGCAGATATAGAAGAGGGACTTAAAAAAATAGAAGCTCAGTCAGTTGTTATTCTTCCAAATAACAAGAATATAATTTCATCTGCTAAAATAGCAGCTGAAAGATCAGATAAAGATGTTACAGTTCTTGAAACTACAAGTATGCTTGGAGGACTTTATATTGTAAAGAACAAAGAACTTAACATGGAAAAACTAGCTAAAAATCTTAACAGAAATTCATCTGTTGAAATAACAAAAGCTGTAAGAAATACAAAAGTAAACAATCTTGAGATAAATGAAGGAGATTTTATTGCCATGATAAATGGTAAAATTAAAGAAAAAGCTTCTTCTCTTTCTGAACTTGTTGAAATAATAAAAGAAAATTATATTACAGAATATACTTTAAATGTATTTGTTTCAGTAGGTAAAGATGCAGATAAAGAAAGTCTGGCTCTTCTTAGAGAAATAGGAGAAGAAAGATCTTACAGCGATATAGAAGGAAACCAAAATAATTATCACTATTATATTTATATAGAAAACAGAGATCCTAAACTTGCTGAAATAGCAATTGTTACAGATTCTACATCAGATCTTACACCAGAACTTATTAAAGATCTTGATGTTGAAATAGTACCTCTTAAGATTAAGCTTGATGGAAATAACTACTACAGAGAGGGAGTTGATATAAGTAAGAGAGAATTCTGGAGAAAACTTCTTACAGAAGGACAGCTTCCAAAAACATCACAGCCTTCACCTGCAGAGTTTAAAGCTATGTATGAAAAACTTTTTGCAAAAGGATATAAGAAAATTATATCTATTCACATTTCAGGAAAATTAAGTGGAACACAGCAGGCTGCAAGAGTTGGAAAAGGTATGACATCAAGAGAGGGAGATATTGCAATAATAGATTCTAAAACAACAACTTTTGCTCTTGGTCATATTGTAACAGAAGCAGCAAAACTTGCAAAAGAGAGAAAAAGCTTTAAAGAGATTATAGACTGGATAGAAGAAACTAAAGAAAGCATGAAAGTATACTTTGTTGTTAAAGACTTAGAATTTCTTCAAAAAGGTGGAAGAATCGGAAGAGCGTCAGCTGTTGTGGGAGGTATTCTAAAACTTAAACCTGTTCTTAAAGTTGAAAACGGAGAAGTATCTGTTGAGGCAAAAGCTATAGGAGAAAGAGGAGCTATGCTTCATATGGAAAAACTTCTTAAGAATAGTAAAAACTCAATTATTTTATATACTGCATGGGGTGGAACTCAAAGTGAATTAGCAAATGCAGATGCTTTGAGAAATGCAGCAGAAAAAATAAAGAGAGTGGATTACAGAGGAAGAGTAGAAATAGGAGCAACATTAGGTTCTCATACAGGTCCTGTTTATGGTATGGGAGTAATGGATAAGATAAGATAAAAAGGTTTGGGGGAGGACTCTTTTTGTTTGAAAAGAGTCCTCTAATTATTTGAAGTAACTGGTGTAAACAGTTATGTAAAATATTTTTATGGGGGGGAATGATGGAAATATTTAAACTGATTTTGGGAATTACTATTTTTATAGTAACATTTTATTTTATAATATCAGAGAAATATCCTAAATCTGTTGTAGCAATAATAGGTGGTGGACTTATGGTAGTCTCTGGAATTATTGATGAGGAACAAGCACTGGAAACAGTAGGATACAACTTGGAGGTTATTTTTCTTCTTGTAGGTATGATGATGATTGTTGAAATTATGTCTGAAACAGGTGTGTTTCAGTGGGTAGCTATAAAAATAGCTCAGGCTGTAAAAGGAGATCCTGTAAAAATATTGGTTTTCCTTTCAATAGTAACAGCTTTCTTTTCGGCAGTCCTTGATAATGTAACAACAATTCTTCTAGTTGTTCCTGTTACAATATTTCTTGCAAAAAGGCTTGAAGTAGATCCAGAGCCTTTTGTGTTGCTTCAAATTTTTATGTCAAATATAGGAGGAACAGCCACAATGATTGGAGACCCTCCAAACCTTATTATAGCAAGTCTTGGGGGAATAGGATTTAATGACTTCATTATAAACCTTACTCCTATTATTTTAATAAATACAGTGGTTCTTCTTGGGAGTGCAGCTCTTTATTTCAAAAAAAGAATGGTTGTTTCAAGAGAACTAAAATTAAGTATTATGGAACTTGATCTTAAAAGAACAATAAAAGATAAAAAACTTTTAACACAATCTATGGTTCTATTTTTTATAGTAATAATTGGATTTTTAACTAACAGTATAACAAATATAGGGCTTGCAGTAATAGCGATACTTGGTTCTGTTATTCTTATATTTATAAGTAAGAAAAATCCTGAAGAGATTTTTGCAAAAATAGAGTGGGAAACTTTATTTTTCTTCGGAGGACTTTTTGTTCTTGTAGAGGGAGTTGAAAATCTTGGAATTATAAAAGCTCTTGGTGAACATATACTTAATATAACAAAAGGAAATCTTGAGATGACTTCAAGTCTTATTCTTATAATTTCCACAGTTTTATCTCCTATAGTAGGATCAATACCTCATACACTTTCTTTTGGAAAAATTATTGCGGAAATTATTCCAGGATATCAAGGAAATACAGAGGTGCTTTGGTGGGCCTTGTCCCTTGGAGCATGTCTTGGAGGAAATATGACAATTGTAGGAGCAGCAGCCAATATAGTAGGATCTTCAGTTGCTAAAAAAGTTGGAATAGAAATAAGTTTCAAAGAATTTTTTAAATGGGGATCAATTGTAGTACTTCAGTCAACTATTTTAAGTTTAATATATATTTATGTAAGATACTAGAAGTATCTGTAAAGGAGGAAAGATGAAGTTTTCTAATTATTTAGATTCCAAATTAATTTTTACAGATGTAAAAGGAACATCAATGGAAGAAATAATTAAAGAAATGGTGGCAAAGATGGCATCTAAAGAGAAAAATGTAAATCTCAGAAAAGATGAAATTACAGCCAGTGTTATAAAAAGAGAGGAAGAAATATCAACAGCTATTGGAAATGGGGTGGCTATTCCACATGCAAGAATAGAAAATTTTAATGATTTTATTGTTGCAGTTGGTGTAGTAGAAACTCCTTTTAAAGCAAAAATAGGAGGTTCAGCATCAAAGGATACAGTTGAATTAGTATTTTTAATTATTTCAGATATTTTAAAAAATAAAAATATCTTAAAAATAATGAGTGCTGTTTCTAAACTTATAGTTAAGTATCCTCATATAGCTGATAAGATAAAAACTCTTAAAAATCCTGAAGAAATTCTTAAAGCAGTACAGGAAGCTGATATTGAAATAGGGCATAAAATTACAGCTGAAGATGTACTTAGCCCTAATATAGCTCCAGTATATCCTGAATCAACTCTTGAAGAAGTAGCAAAGAGACTTATTATTGAACATGCAAGTGGACTTCCTGTAGTTGATAAAAATGGAAAATTTTTAGGAGAGATAACAGAAAAGGAATTAATAGAATTTGGTATGCCTAAATATCTTTCTCTTATGAAAGATTTAAACTTCCTAACTGTAGGAGAACCTTTTGAAGAATATCTTGTAAATGAAAAAACAACAACAATAGAAAAAATATACAGACCTAAGAACGATATAATTATTCTTGATAAAAAAGCTCCTATTATGGAAATATGTTTTATTATGGTAAATAAGGGAGTAACAAGACTTTATGTAGTAGAAAACGGGGAATATCTTGGGGTAATAAAAAGATCTGACATAATTAAAAAAGTTCTTCACATTTAATTGACAAAACGAAATATGGTAAGGTGTTAAGGGAAAAATTTTACGATGTCTTAAGGAGGAAAAATGCTTTACCTTATAATAGGTGTTTTAATATTTTTAGCAGTATTTTATTTAATGATAACAGAAAAAGTGCCAAATGCATGGGCAACAATGCTTGGAGGACTTGTAATGGCACTTATTGGTATAATAAATGAGGAAAATGCTCTTGAAGCTGTTTATGAAAGACTTGAAATTATATTTCTTTTAGTAGGAATGATGATTATAGTTCATATAATTTCAGAAACAGGAGTTTTCCAATGGTTTGCAATTAAAGTGGCACAGCTTGTAAAAGGAGAACCTTTCAGATTAATAGTTCTTCTTTCTGTAGTAACTGCTCTTTGTTCAGCATTTCTTGATAATGTGACAACAATTCTTTTGATGGCCCCAGTATCAATACTTCTTGCAAATCAGTTAAAACTGGATCCTTTCCCTTTTATTATAAGTGAAGTAATGTCAGCTAATATAGGAGGAGTAGCAACTCTTATTGGAGACCCTACTCAGCTTATCATAGGTTCAGAAGGACACTTAGGATTTAATGAATTTCTTATGAATACTTCTCCTATGGCTATTGTTTCAATGATAATACTTATAATTAATGTATATATTATTTATGGAAGAAAAATGCATGTTTCAAGAGAGCTTAAAGCAAGAATTATGGAACTTGATTCAAGCCGTTCTTTAAAAGATATAAAACTTTTAAAAGAAGCAGCAGTAATATTTATTCTTGTACTTGCAGGATTTATTTTAAATAACTTCATAAATAAAGGTCTTGCTGTAATAGCACTTTCAGGAGCGGTAATCCTTGTTGTTCTTGCAAAGAGAGAGCCTAAAGAAGTTTTAAATAATGTTGAATGGGATACTATGTTCTTCTTTATTGGATTGTTTATGATGATAAGAGGAATAGAAAATCTTCATATAATTGATGTAATTGGAGGAAAGTTAATTGACATAACAGCAGGGAACTTTAATATGGCTCTTGCTGCAATAACATGGCTTTCAGCAATGTTTACATCTGTAATAGGAAATGTTGCCAATGCTGCAACAGTATCTAAAATAGTGGAAGTAATGATTCCGTCTTTTGAAAAAATAGGAAACACTCAAGCTTTCTGGTGGGCATTATCTTTTGGATCATGTCTTGGTGGAAATATATCTATGCTAGCATCAGCAACAAATGTTGTTGCAGTTGGAGCAGCAGGAAAAGCAGGATGCAAAATAGACTTTGTTAAATTTTTAAAATTTGGTATTTTAATATCTGTGCAGACACTTATAGCTTCAACAATTTATATGTGGATTAGATATATGAACTAAATAAAATAAGTTTAAAGCGGAATAAAATAGTTGAAATTTATGGAAAAGAGTAGAAATATAAATTTTTACTCTTTTTTTGTAACTTTAAAAAAGAAAAATTATTTATAAAAATTAATATATTTTTAATATATAAAAATAATTTTAAAATATAAAGTACTTGTTAAAATATGAATGTTATTCTACAATAGAAACAGAAAGACACAGGAGGTGCTTTTTGTGATAAGAATAGATGAAGTTTTGACAGAAGAGATAAAAAAGAGATGTTCAAGAAGAAGATTTTCAGAAAAACCCATTACTGTTCAAGAAGAAGTTGAAATACTGAAAGTTATTGAGAAAATAAACGATGAGGGCAATCTTGAGTTTCAATGTTGTATAAATTATGGAGATGAGGCTTTTGAAGGGCTTAAAGCATCTTATGGAATAATAAAAGGCTGTTCTTCTTATGCAGCTCTTGTTGGAGATTCAAGAGATGAAACTATTGAAGAAAAAATAGGATATTATGGAGAATATCTTGTGCTTAAGCTTACTCAGATGGGATTTGGAACATGCTGGGTAGGAGGAACTTTTGATAAAAAAGCTGTTGCTAAGGATATAAAGACAGAATACAGTGATAAAATTTATTGTGTTATTGCTCTTGGAAATCTTGAAGGGAAAGAGAAAACAAGCTTTGAAAAAGTAATTGGATTTTTTGGAAGAAATAGAAAAAGTATAGGAGAGTTATTTTACAGTATAAAGAAGGTAAAGGCTGAAGATAAAAAGTGGATAGAAAATGGTTTAGAGTGTGTAAGAAAAGCTCCTTCAGCACTTAATAGTCAGCCATGGATATTTGGATACAACGGTGAAAATATTTATATAAAGAGTAAAGGTAATAAAACAGGTTTTGAGAAGATAGATTTAGGGATAGCTATGCTTCATTTTCAAATGGGAGCAGAAGAAAAAGGATTTAAAGGACAATGGAAATTTATCAAAAACTGTTGGGAGTTTATAAAGAAATAATGGGAGTTTATAAAGAAATAATTTTTAAGGAGCAGAGAGTGAGAATATTCAGATTTAAAGAAATAGATTCTACAAATAAATTTTTAAAAGAAATTAAAGAAAAAAATGATTTTGATATAGCTATAGCTGAGGTACAAACTTCAGGAAAAGGAAGAAGAGGAAATAAATGGTGCTCAGAAAAAGGAGGAGCATATTTCAGTTTTCTTTTGAAAGAAGATAGAAATATAGCTTTTGAAGAATATACAAAACTTCCTCTTGTAACAGGTTATTCTCTTATGAAAACTCTTGAAAAAATAGAACCATTTTTAAATTTTAAATTTAAATGGACGAATGATATTTATGAAAATGACAAAAAAATAAGTGGAATTTTAGTTGAAAAAATAGGTGATTATTTCATTATAGGTATAGGAATAAATCTTAATAATGAAATAAAAGGAGAAGCTAGAAACACAGCAATTTCAATAGGAAAAATCACTTTAAAAGAATATAATGTTGAAGAAATAATTATTGCAGCAGTAGAAAATTTTAAAAAAGATTTAGCTTTTTATTTCAATGGGAACTGGGAAAAAATGTTAGATGAATTAAATGCTAAAAACTATCTTTATGGAAAAAATATAGAGATAAGTTTTGAAAATGGAAATATTGAAGAAGGGATAGCATTAAATATTCATAAAAGTGGTCAGCTTATGGTTAAAACAGGAGATAGGGAAAAGTTTTTTAATATTGGAGAAATTCATATTTCAAAAAACAACTGAAAAAAGTGTTGAAAAAATTCTGAATTACAGGTATGATAAAAATAGTTTTGTTTTTTAGTAGGAAAGTAGTATAGGAGGAAAGTAATGAATTTTTTCAGCAGTATTGTAGATTTTGTAAATGGAATTATATGGGGTAAAAATATAATAGTAGTCATGCTTGTAGGGACAGGAATATTCTTTACCTTAAGTATGAAATTTATGCAGATAAGACTTTTAAAAGATATGGCAGGATTACTTATAAGAAATACAAAGGACAGTGAAAGTGGTATAAGTTCTTTTCAGGCTTTTTGTGTTTCAACAGCTACGAGAGTGGGAGCAGGAAATTTAGTTGGAGTTGTTGCAGCTTTGTCTGTAGGGGGAGCAGGTTCTGTTTTTTGGATGTGGATAGTTGCAATTTTTGGGGCAGCTACAGCATTTGTTGAGGCTACCCTTGCACTTCTTTTTAGAGAAAAAGATAAAAGAGGGGACTATGTAGGAGGAGCAGCATATTATATTCAAAAAGGTCTTAATAAAAGATGGTTGGGTGTAATATTTGTAGTATTTGCAATGATATGTTGGGGAGGAGTTCTTCAGGTTATATCAAATTCTGTGACAGAATCTTTTCATGTGGCATTTGGAATAGATGCTAAAATTATGTCAGGAATACTTGCAGTTCTTGCTGCTGGAGTAATTTTTGGAAGAAAAGATAAAATAGTGAGAGTTCTTGAAAAGATGGTACCTTTCATGGCATTTGCATATCTTATACTTGTAGCTTTTATATTAGTTAAAAATATAACATTGATCCCTGATGTTTTTAAAAGAATTTTTGAAGAAGCATTTGGAATAAGACAAGCTATAGGAGGAAGTTTTGGTGCTGTTGTAATGGAAGGAGTTAAGAGAGGGCTTTTTTCAAATGAGGCTGGAACTGGTTCTGCTCCAAGTGCAGCTGCAGCTGCAGAGGTTGATCATCCTGCAAAACAAGGGCTTATTCAGGCATTGGGAGTTTATGTGGACACTTTAATAATATGTACAGCAACAGCTTTTGTGGTTCTTGTAACAAATGAAAAAATTACAGCAGGTCTTGGAGGAATGACACTTTTACAGGAAGCATTCAGATATCATGTAGGTAACTGGGGAGTAATTTTTATTGCTTTTGTGCTTTTTTTATTTGCCTTCAGTACAGCTCTTGGCATTACTTATTATGCAAAACCAAATCTTATTTTTATAGCTGATAAAGATTGGCTTCAGACAGCTTTTAAAATTTTTGCATGTTGTATGCTTTTTTATGGAGGAATGAAACAGGCATTTTTAGTATGGGCACTTGCAGATTTAGGATTAGGTCTTATGGCAATAGTGAATATATCTGCTATAATTCCTTTAAGAAAATATGCTTTTGATTCACTTAAAGACTATGAAAAAAAATTAAAAGAAGACAAAAAATAAAAAATAACAAAAAAACCTTTGACATATTCTGTTGAATTTCTTATAATCATTAAAGGAAAAAATTTTGGCACTATCAGAAAGTCAATAAGGTACTGATATACAATATGTTTTAAATTCCCTATTTATCTTTCTGATAAGTAGGGCTTTTTTTTAAATTTAGTATGGAGGTAGAAATGGTAAAAAGTAAAAACACACTTGCGGTAAAAATGACAATCGCACTTGTGGCAGGTATCGCAGCAGGATTTTTATGTATTCTTTTAAGAGAAAATGTGGGAGCTCAGAGTGAAACTTGGAAAATGATAAATAAATTTTTATTCCAAGATATTTCAGCTAAAGGTGCTGAAAAAGCAGTTGGTATTTTTTATATAATCGGTCAGCTTTTCATAAATTCACTTCAGCTTATAATAATTCCAATGGTATTTACATCAATTACACTTGCAATGTGTCATATAAGTGACTCTAAAAAATTAGGTCGTATTTCTTATAAAACTTTAGGATTTTTCTTTGTTTCATCAGTAATTGCTCTTACTCTTGCAGGACTTGTAGGAATGGCTGTAAAAGCTTCAGGAGCATTCAGTATAGATATTAAATCTTCTGTAAATGTTGTTTCAGGGAAATCAGGAAGCAATCCTTTAATGGTTTTAGTTGGAATTGTTCCAAATAATATCTTCTCAGCATTTTCAAATAATGGTGGAGTTCTTGCAACAGTATTTTTAGCAGTATCAACAGGACTTTGCATAAATTATCTTGAAGGAAAAGTAAAATATCTTAAACCTGTTTTACAGGAAATAAATGATATTGTTATTACTTTTTTAACATTTGTAATTAATAAATTTGGACCTATAGCAATATTTGTTCTTCTTACAAGAACTTTTGCTTCTTATGGAATAGAACATTTAAAACCAGCTCTTGTATATATGGGTGTAACAACAGTGACACTTCTTGTATTCTTAGTGTTTGGATATTCATTCTTAATTATAGCATCTACTCGTTTAGATCCATTTCCTTTTATAAGAAAGGCAGCTAAAGTAGCTCTTTTTGGATTCTCAACTTCATCAAGTGCTGCAACTCTTCCTTTAAACAAAAAAACAACAGTGGAAGAGCTTGGAGTTCACGATGATATAGCATCTTTTGTTCTTCCTCTTGGAATGACAACAAATATGAACGGAACAGCAATAATGCAAGTAATAGCAGCAGTTTTCGTAGCAACAACAGCAGGATATGAAATAGGACTTGCAAATATTTTCATAATAGGAGTTCTTGCACTTGTAGCATCAGTAGGAACACCAGCAGCACCTGGAGCAGGAGCTATTGTATTATTTACTATTCTTTCTGGTTTAGGATATACAAATGATGCAGCAATTCTTGCATACTCTTTAATTCTTGCAATAAACAGACCTATTGAAATGCTTGTAACATCTCTTAATGTAATAGGAGACAGTGCAGCAAGTATTTATGTTGCAAAAACAGAAAATATGTTTGACCACGAAGTATATCATAAATAAAAAATATATAAAAAGGAGCTAATGTAAAAATTTACAATAGCTCCTTTAATTTTATTTTTTAAAATATTCTGCCCATGTTTCAGCTTTAAAGCCTATAAGAACAACATCATCTGTAACAAGAATAGGTCTTTTTACAAGCATGCCATTAGTTGCTAAAAGAGAAAGAAGATTATCTTCGCTTTCTGAAGCAACTTTTTCTTTTAAGTTCATTTCACGATAAAGTATACCACTTGTATTAAAAAATTTCTTTATAGGTTGTTTGCTAAGAGTAAGCCAAGCTTTAAGTTCTTCTTTTGTAGGATTATTTTCAACAATATGTCTTGATTCAAAATCTATATTATTTTCCTCCAGCCATTTTTTAGCTTTTTGACATGTAGTACATTTAGGATAGTTAACAAATAAAGGTTTCATAATTTTAGTTCCCCCTTAAGATAGATTTTTATTTTCAGTCTAACAGAAAATTATAATAAATACAATAATACTTTTAATAAAATTTGGAAATTTGGAAAAAATGAGGTATATAAATATAAGGAATAAGATTTTTAGTTATTTTGTAAATCACATAAAATTTATTGTAAAAATATTTAAAGAAAAGTTTTAAAAATAAAAGAAGATTGATAGATAAAAACTAGTATGGTATACTAAAATTAAAAGAAAAGAGGGAGCATGGATATGAAAGATGTAGTTACATTAAAAGTAAAAAGAGACAGATTAAAAATATATCTTGATCCAGAAACAGATTTCTTTCAGATTAAACAGAATTTATTAGATAAAATTACAGAGATAAAAGGTTTTGTTGGAAAAGTAAAAACAGCTGTTGAATTTACAGAAAGAATTATCTCAGATGAAGAAGAAGATGAACTCTTAAAAATAATAAGAGAAAACAGTGATATGGAAATAACTTATGTATTTTCAAATGGGGAAACAGATCCTAAGATGAAAGCTGTTTTAAATTCTCTTAAGGGAGAAGGAAAAGTAAAATTCTATAAAGGAATACTAAGATCAGGAAATCTTTTAGAATATGATGGAAGCATTATTATTTTTGGAGATGTGAATCCTGGAGGAATAGTAAAAGCAAGTGATTCTGTAATTGTTTTAGGACATTTGAACGGAACAGTTTATGCAGGTGTTGAAAGTGGAAAAGATGCTTTTATAGGTGCTTTATATATGAATCCTATACAGCTTAAAATAGGAGATTATATAGCAAGAAACCCAAATCCTCAGATGGAAAATAATAAAAAGTCTAAAAAAGACAGTAAATTTGAGATAGCTTATGTAAATGGAGAAAATATATTTATAGAAAATTACAACAAAGATATGTTAGAGGTTATGCTTGAAAATAACAGTTAGGAGGACATGGTTATGGGGAAAGTGTTAGTTGTAACATCAGGAAAAGGCGGAGTAGGAAAAACAACAACCAGTGCTAACATAGGAACAGGACTGGCTCTTGAAGGTTACAAAGTGCTTTTGATAGATACAGATATAGGTCTTAGAAATCTTGATGTGGTAATGGGACTTGAAAACAGAATAGTCTACGATCTTATAGATGTTATAGAAGGAAGATGTAAAATTAAGCAGGCACTTATAAGGGATAAAAGAAATAAAAAACTGTGTCTTCTTCCAGCTGCTCAGACAAGAGAAAAAACAGATATAAATGAAGAGCAGATGAAAGAGCTTATAGATGCAATAAAAGAAGATTTTGATTTTATAGTTATAGATTGTCCTGCAGGAATTGAACAGGGATTTAAAAATGCGATAGCCTCTGTTGATGAAGCAATAGTAGTAACAACTCCTGAAATTTCAGCAGTAAGAGACGCAGACAGAATAATAGGTCTTTTAGAAGCTAATGAAATAAAAAATATAAAACTTATAGTAAACAGACTTAGAATAGAAATGGTAAAGCAAGGTAATATGTTAAGTGTTCAGGATATTGTAGACATTCTTGCTGTAGAGGTTCTTGGGGTAATACCTGATGATGAGAGCATTGTAATTTCTACAAACAAAGGAGAACCTCTTGTTTACAGAGGAAAATCTCTTGCAGCTGAAGCGTATAAAAATATTGTTCAAAGAATTTTAGGAAAAGATGCTCCATTCCTTGAACTTGATACTAAAAAAAGTTTTATGTTAAAACTTAAAAATATTTTTGGAAATTAAAATGACAATTAAATAAAATTTTCTGCATTAAAAATATCTGTATAATTTATACTATGAGCTAAATACTAAAAAGTGTGAAAAGTATATTATTTTTAGTAAAATAAGCTGTATAAATAACAGATATTTTTATTTAAAGAAAATTTTATTTTTGATTTTTACCATAGAGAAAAATAAAATAAAAAAATTTTAAAAAAAATTAAAAAAATATTTGACAAGATTTTAAAGTTATGGTATTATTATATGCGTTCCTGAGATGCCGCTTTAGCTCATCTGGTAGAGCAACTGACTTGTAATCAGTAGGTGATTGGTTCGATTCCGATAAGCGGCACCATTTTTATGCCCCGTTCGTTCAACGGTTAGGACATCAGATTTTCACTCTGGAAACAGGGGTTCGATTCCCCTACGGGGTACCAATAAGGTACAAATAAATTTAATATAGATTTTAGAGGGTGAGGTTCCCGAGTGGTCAAAGGGAGCAGACTGTAAATCTGCCAGCACAGCTTTCGAAGGTTCAAATCCTTCCCTCACCACCAGCAATATGGTCGCATAGCTCAGTTGGGAGAGCACCTGCCTTACAAGCAGGGGGTCATAGGTTCAAGTCCTATTGTGACCACCATTAAAATGGGGGTGTAGCTCAGTTGGTTAGAGCGCCTGCCTGTCACGTAGGAGGTCGCGAGTTCGAATCTCGTCACTCCCGCCATTTAAAAACTTCAAGACACAATACTGTGTCTTTTTTTTACTCATAAAATTTAAATATAGATTTTATATACTAAAATAGTAAGTTATGATATAATGTATATATAAAAAATTTGGAGGAATATAAAATTATGACAGAAAATGTAACAGAAATAACACAGATAGCTGAAGTGTTGCAAGATAAAAAAATGCATGCATTTTTAAATACAATTTTAGACAGTATTGCTAAAGCTTTGCCAAGTATAGCAATGAGACTTTTATGGGTAATATTTTTACTTGCAATAATGAAGCCTGTAGTAAATATGGTAATAAAAACTTTAAGAGCGATTCTTCATAAAGGAAAAGCTGATCCACTTCTTGAATCATTCTTAGTTTCTCTTGTTAAAACAGTTGTTTATATAGGATTTTTCTTTATGATTATAAGTGGAATAGGAGTACAAGCAACATCTCTTGTGGCAATACTTGGTACAGCAGGTATCGCAGTAGGTCTTGCATTACAAGGAAGTTTAGCAAATCTTGCAGGAGGAGTTCTTATTCTGTTCTTTAGACCTTTCTTGAAAGGTGAATTTATTACAACTGGAGCAGGTTCAGGAACAGTAACAGCAATTCATATTCTTTATACTACTCTTACAACTCCTGATAATAAAAGAATTATAATTCCAAATGGACAGCTTGCTAATGGAGCTGTTACAAATATTTCAAGAGAGCCTGAAAGAAGAGTTGATATGGTAATATCAACATCTTATGACACTCCTGTTGAAAAAGCTAAAGCTGTTCTTCAAAGAATAGCAGAGGGAAATGATAAAGTACTTCATGAAAAAGGATATACAATAAGATTAAATGCTCATAGTGCAAGTTCTCTTGATTATAATTTCAGAGTATGGACTAAATCAGAAAACTACTGGGAAGTTTATTATACAATGATGGAAACAGTGGTTATAGAATTTGCTAAAGAAGGAATTGAAATTCCTTATCAGAAAATTGATATTTATAATAAATAATAGAATAAGATTACTTGTAAAAGTTGCTGCAGTTTACATATGCAGCAACTTTTTTGTATATTTAAAACACAGTAAACAGCCAATAAAATATAAAAACTTTCAAAAAATTTTGGAAATGTGAGTAATTAAAAAAAATCTACCAGGCATCAAAGCAGAAAAAATGGGAATTGAGAAAATTATGCTAAAATTATTAAAAATTTTCCAAAAAAAAATGAAAAGAATTTTAGTTGAACACAGAGTAGTAAAAAAGTATAATCAATGTAGTCAAGAGGAGGTTGAGAACAGTGCCAATAACAGTAAAGTTATTAGATATGGTCAGAAATATTAAAGAAAATGGAGTTACTTCATTAATAGAAAATGCAAATATAATAGGTATTAGTGAAAGAAACTTAAGATATAAAATTGATGATTATAATTATTACTTAAAACTGCTAGGACTACCTGAAATAGAAATAAGAAAAAGAGAACTTATTGTAAAAAACTCTCTTGAAGAAATTGTAAAAAGTGTTGCAGGAAATATGGCTCTTTATTCTTTTACAAAAGAAGAAAGAGAAAAAATCATTATTACAGATATATTTTTTAATGATGAAAATATATCAATGGAAAATTTTGAGGATAAACTTGACATAAGCGAACTGACATTAAAAAATGATTTGAAGGTTCTTGAAAATTATATGAAGACATTCATTATTTCCTTAGACAGTAAAAATCTTACATATCATGCTGAAGAGAGAAATATAAGAAGAATAATACTTGATATTCTTTTAAAAAATTACAATATAAAGTATCTTGAAGGCGGAAAAATAAAGATTGAAAAAAATTATCAATATGGTTTCTTTATATGTTGGGATAAAATGGACGAATATTTTTCTCAAACAAATATTGAAAATGCAATGAAAATTTTAAAAAGAACTCTTGATGAAGCCAAAAAAAGTATTGGAGATGAAAATTTTAAAGTTCTTCTGTTCTATATATTAATAGCATTTAAGAGATATGAAAAATATCCTTTAAAAGTTGTAAAAAATATGGATTTTTTAACAAAAAGTGAAGAATATGCAATAGTAGAAAGAAATTTTTCTGGATATGGATTTGAAAAAAGCGAAATTCTTAATATGACAGAATATTTTTTAGGAAGTCATAGTTTTGATTTAGACGATTCTTTTTATGTGAACTGGGTTCAAATAGAGATTTCTATGATGAAACTTATAAAAGAAGTGGCTAAAAGTGGATATGAAGAGCTAGAAAAAGATATGTTTCTGCTTGAAAATTTAATAAATCATATAAAGCCTGCAATATATAGAGCTAAAAAAGGAATAAGACTTCCGTGTGAGATTTATGATGAGTTTAAGGAAACTTATCCACTTGTTTTAAATCTAGTGTCAAAGGCATGGAATAAAATAGGGATAGATATAAAAATAAGTGATGATGAACTGGCTTATATAGCAATGCACTTTCAACTTGCAATGAAAAGAATAAAAAGCAGAAAGCTTGAAAATATTCTTATTGTTTGTGGTGCAGGATACAGTACATCAAGATTTTTATCAGCAAGTATAAAAGAACATTTTAATGTTAATATAGTAAATATTATTCCATATAATGAACTTGAAAATTATAAGAATGAAGATATTGATTTAGTTGTAACTACAATAGAAGGAATAAAATTCAGAGATGTAAAAGTTGTAAAAGTTTCTCCTATATTAAGTACAGAAGATATTATAAAACTTAAAAAAGAAAAACTTTCTTCTTCTAAAAATATAAAACTTTCAGAAATAATAGAAATTGCTAAAAAATATTCTGAAAATTTAAAAGAAGAAGAGATGGCTGAGGAATTGAAAAAAAGATTTAAGCATCAAATTTTAGATGATATGAAAAAGGATAAGGGGCTTAGATTTTTAGAAATGCTTTCACCTTCAAGAATTTCAATAGTTGATAAAGTTTCTGAGTGGACTGAAGCAATAGAAAGAAGTGCTCTTTCTATGATAGAAGAAGGATTTGTAGGAGAAAGTTATCCTAAAGAGATAATAGAGCTGATAAATAATTTTGGAAATTATATGGTTGTGCAGGATGGTATATTTTTAGGGCACAGTGGAAACAGCAAGACTATTAAAAAAACAGGAATAAGTCTTACATTTTTTAAAAAACCAATAGAATTTCCTGAAAATGAAAAAGTAAGAATAGTGATTACACTTTCAAGTAAAGATAAAAGAGAACATTTAAATGGACTTATGGAATTTCTTGGAGTAATAAGAAGAAAATCTCTGATAAAGGAATTTGATAAGCTTGACACATCAAATAAAATTTTTAAAAAAATAGAAGAGTTTATAAACGAGGAGGGTAAATAAGATGGCATTAACAGTAGAAAATCTTATTGTTTTAGATGCAGAATGTACATCTAAGAGAGAAGTCATTGAAATGATGGCTAAAAAAATTACTGATGAAGGAATTGCAGAAAATTATGAAGAATATCTTGATTCTCTTTTAAAAAGAGAAGAAATTTCAGCAACAGCAGTTGGATATGATGTTGGGCTTCCACATGGAAAAAGTACAACAGTAAAAAGAGCAGCAGTTGCATTTGCAAGATTAAAAAATCCTGTATTATGGAGTGAAGAGGAAGATGAATATGCAAAAATGGTATTTATGCTTGCTATTCCAGATGGAGAAAAAGGAACTACACATATAAATATTCTTGTAGATTTATCTAAAAAAATACTTGATGATGATTTTAGAGCAGGACTTGAAAAAGTTGCAACAGCAGCAGAAGCAGCAGCTTTAATAAATGACTAGTATAAAAATTATTATTTATATAAATAAAGATAAAAAACTAAACAGCAGATTTTATAAAAATCAAAAATAGTAAAAAATAAATAAAATATAAAAAATATAAAATGTTAAGGAGGAGAAAATGAAACAAGCTTTAGCAAAATTTAAAAAAGATTTGTTATTTGGAACTAGCCACATGATACCATTTATAGTTGCAGGAGGTGTTCTTCTTTCACTTGCAGTTATGTTAAGCGGTAAAGGAGCTGTTCCTGAAACAGGGTTATTAAAAAATATATCAGATATGGGAATTGCAGGTCTTACAATTTTCCCTATGATTTTAGGAGGATACATTGCTTATTCTATAGCTGACAAACCAGGTCTTGCACCAGCTATGATAGGTTCTTGGATTGCAGTAAGCCAATATAAAACAGGATTCTTAGGGGCAATAGTTGTTGGATTCTTAGCTGGATATGTTGTTAATATGTTAAAGAAAATTCAACTTCCAGATTCATTAAAATCAATCAAAACAATATTTATATTCCCACTTGTAGGAACATTTATTGTGTGTGCAGTTGTTATGTGGATAATTGGAACTCCTATAGCTTTAATGATGGAAGCTTTAAATAGTTGGCTTTCTTCTATGCAAGGAGCAAGTAAAGCTCTTCTTGGAGCAATTCTTGGAGGAATGACAGCATTTGATATGGGAGGACCAATCAATAAAGTTGCAACTCTTTTTGCTCAAACACAAGTTGGAACTCAACCATGGCTTATGGGAGGAGTTGGAATAGCAATTTGTACTCCACCAATCGGAATGGGACTTGCTACATTATTAGCACCTAAAAAATACGATAAAGGTGAAAAAGAAGCAGGTAAAGCTGCAATATTTATGGGACTTGTAGGAATTTCAGAAGGAGCAATTCCATTTGCTGCAAACGATCCTTTAAGAGTTCTTCCATCAATAGTTGCAGGAGGAATAGTAGGAAATGTTATAGGATTCCTTATGAATGTTATTAACCATGCTCCTTGGGGAGGTTGGATTGTACTTCCTGTAGTAGAAGGAAAAACAGGATATATTATTGGAACAATAGCAGGAGCTTTAACAACAGCAATTATTGTAAATATATTAAAGAAACCAGTTGAAGAAAGAGAAGCAGCAGCATCTTCTGCAGATGATGATGTAGACTTAGAAATGGATTTCTAATAAAAAATATTGTGTAAATTCAAGTAGATAAATTTAAGATTTAGTGGTAGGATATTATTATAAGCCAGTAATTTGTAAAAAAATCATAAGGAGATGTAAAGATTATGAAAATAATAGGAGTAACAGCTTGTCCTTCTGGTGTTGCACATACTTATATGGCAGCAGAAGCATTAAAAAAAGCAGGAGAAAAACTTGGAGTAGAAGTTAAAATTGAAACTCAAGGAGGAATTGGAATAGAAAATGTTCTTACTCCTGAAGATGTAAAATCAGCAGATTATGTAGTTCTTACTAAAGAAGTAGCTATTAAGAATGAAGAAAGATTTGAAGGTAAAAAAGTAGTAAGAGTTGCTATTACTGATGCAGTAAAAAAAGCAGAAGCTATTGTAAATAAATTAAAAGCACATTACGAAGCAAACAAATAGATTTTTAACACATTACACAACAAAAAGAGAGAGGAATTTTCCTCTCTTTTTGTTTATAAAATTATAAAATTTATAATAAAAAAGGGACTGCTGTAAATTTATAAAGATAAAATTTTATAAATTAGAAAATGCAACAGTTCCTTTAGTTAAATTATTATATTACATAAATGATTTTAAAATTTCAATATTTCCATCAACTAAGACATTCATATTTGCAGGAATAAAATAAGTATCTCCTTTTCTTGCAGGGTATTTAATATCATTGTAAATAATATCTCCTTCTCCTTCAAGAATAGAATAAACTTTAAAGTTTTCACTTATTTCATCATGGAAGATACCATTTATTCTTAATTTGTCAACATTAAAATATTTACATCTTACAAGTTCTTGTTTTACACAGTTTCTAAGTTTTATATTCTGTCTTGAATTTTCTTTAGTAACAACAGGAACTTCTCCAAAATTTATTACATCAGCAGCTTTTTCAAGATGAAGAGGTCTTGGAACACCGTTTACAGTTCTGTCAAAATCATAAATTCTATATGTTGTATCTGAGTTTTGCTGTGTTTCACAAAGAAGAACACTTCCTTCAAGGCTGGCATGAACAACTCCAGGAGTGATATTAATAAAATCTCCTTTTTTTACACTGACTTCATTGAACATATTTTTAAAATCTTTATTTTTACTTTTTTCTAAAAAAGTTTCTCTAGTCATTCCAGGCTTTAGTCCAAGAATAAGTTTTGCATCTTCGCTGGCATCTATTATATACCAACATTCACTTTTTCCAAATTCTCCTTCAACTTTAAGTGCATATTCATCACTTGGATGAACTTGAACAGAAAGTCTGTCATTAACATCAAGATATTTAATTAAAATAGGGAATTTTCCTTCAAATCTTTCAAAGACATCTTTTCCAAGTATTTCAGCACCATATTTGTCTTTAAGAGCTTCAAGAGTCATTCCAGCAAATTCTCCATTTTCAACAATGGACATTCCATTTTTATGAGAACTTACTTCCCAAGATTCTCCAATACTTCTATTTTCAGGAAGAGTCATTCCAAGAACAGTTTCAAAAGCTCTTCCTCCCCATACTTTATCAATAAAGCATTTTTTAAATTTAATAGGATACATAAATCAACCTCCAAATACCATATTATTTATTAATTTTTTTTAATTCTCTAAGAGCAAGAGCAAGTCCTCCACAGATTCCTGCATTATCTCCCAGCTCAGGATATACAATGTAGCTGTCAATATTTTCTAAAATTTCAGGAACTTTTATATATCCATTAAGTCTTTCTAAAACTTTTTTTCTTATAAGAGGAAACAGATGAGATTGTTTCATAACTCCTCCACCAAGAATAATTTTTTCAGGTGAAATCATAAGAACAGCATCCATTAAAGCAACAGAAAGATAATGTGCTTCAATATCCCATGCAATATGATCAGGCTCAAGTTCATAAGCTTTTTTACCCCATCTTTTTTCAATGGAAGGACCTGATGCCATACCTTCCAGACAATTTTTATGAAAAGGACAGCAACCTTCAAAAAGATCTCTTTCTTCATGGCATATCATCATATGCCCAGCTTCAGGATGAAGAAGACCATGGATTATATTTCCTTCAACAATAATTCCTGCTCCTATTCCTGTGCCTACAGTCATATAAAAACATGAGTTTAAATCTTTAGCAGCTCCCCAAGTAAATTCTCCAAGAGCAGCAGCATTTACATCAGTATCAAATCCTATAGGAATATCAAAATTTTCTTTGAATTTTTTTACAATGTTATAATTTTGCCATAAAAGTTTTGGTGTTGTAGTGATAGAACCATATTCCTTGCTTTTTTTATCAAGGCAGATAGGTCCAAAGCATCCTATTCCAACAGCTTCAATATTTTTATTTTTGAAAAAATTAATAACTGTGTTCATTGTTTCTTCTGGAGTTGTTGTTGGAAAAGAAGCACGCTCTTTTATAACACCATTTTCATCTCCCACAGCACATACAAATTTTGTTCCACCTGCTTCAATAGAACCTAATATCATAATATCTTCCTCCTAAAACTTATTATATCATTATATATTTTTTAATAACAGATAAAAAAATTTCAAAAAAAATATGAAAAATAAAGCAGAAAATTAAAAATAAAAGCTGAAGAAAATCAATAAATATTTTATTGATCTGCAACAGCTTTTATAATAATTTGAGGTAGCTTAAACTAAGCTACTTCCAATTTTATTTTCTTTTTTGAAATAAATGTGATTCTTAATTCACTGTTAACTTGAGCATTTTCCTGAAACCACATTTTAAGAGGTTTATTTCCAATTATTCTTGCAGCCTTTGAAGTATTTGCAGTTCTGTTTATCTTTCCTGGAATAGTATATTTTTCTTTTCCCTCAAGAATAATTTGAATATCTGTTTTATCTTCTCCTACAAGGTGAGAATAAGAAGTTTTTAAATTAAAGAAACCTCTTTCGTAATAGCTTTTTCCAAGAATAAAAATATATGTTTCATATTGTTTTTTTGATTTTTCTTTAGTAGGAACTTTAATAGTTTCAGAAGAGGAATTATTTTGTTCTGAAACTTTTGCTTCTTTCTCTTCTTTTTCTTTAAGTTGCTCAGATTTAAGTACAGCATTTCTATCTTTTCCTACAATATTTTTCATACGCTCTTTAAGGTCGTCTGAATTCCAAGAAGGGTTCATTTCTTTTATTATATTTGCGATTTCAACAGGTGAAAACTTTGTCATAAGTCCAAAGAATTTTTTATTTCTTAGCGCATATATTGCTATATCTCCTGTATCAAGTGCTTTTAAAAGAAGATTTTTTATTCCTGTTTTTTCAAGATCTATATTTGAAGGATTTACAAATGAATTTAAAAAAGTTTCAAAATTACTTGATGCTGAAGCCATATATACAACAGTGGAATTTTGAACAAAGGCAAAGATGATATCTGTAGAGTCTTTAAATTCAGAAAGCTCAAAAGAAAGAATTTTTTCACTTTTTTTCCAGAAACCAATTTTTTTAAATCCAAGTTCCAATAATTTTTCCATATTTATAACCCCCTAAAAGAAATAATAAAAAGTACCTGTAAAAAATACATTGTTTATATTATATTACCTTAATTTCTATAAGAAAGTAAAGAAAAATTTCAAAAAAAGAAATAAAAATTTGATTTTTAGTATTTGAAAATAAAGGAAAACTAGATTTATTGCTAAAAAAAATTAAAAGAATAAAAAGAAATAATAAAAGTTTGTAAGTATTGCTATAATATAAAAAATGGTGTAAAATTGTAGAATGAAATTAAAAAAGTATTCAGGAGGATTCCCGTGCTTGTAGACAGAGAATTTGGAAAAAAATTAGTTGAAGAATTAAAAAAACAAAATAAAACTGTAGTATTTACAAATGGTTGCTTTGATATTCTTCATGTGGGACATTTAAGATATCTTAATGAGGCAAAAAGACAGGGAGATGTTCTTATTATAGGTGTAAATTCAGATCAGTCAGTTAAAAGACTTAAAGGGGAAACAAGACCTATAAATAATCAGTATGACAGAGCTGAAATGCTTTGTGGACTAAAAGCTGTTGATTATGCAGTGATTTTTGAAGAAGATACTCCTGAAAGTTTAATAGGAGAATTAAAGCCTTCAATTCATGTTAAGGGAGGAGATTATACAAAAGACGATCTTCCAGAAACAAAAGTGGTTGAAAGCTATGGAGGAGAAGTGAGAATTCTTACTTTTATTGAAGGAAAATCAACTACCAACATAGTAAAGAAAATCCAAGGATAAAGGTGAAAAAATGAAAAAGGTATTAAAGTTTGAAGAAATAAATAGACTTGCAGAAAAACTTGCAGATTATGTAAAAGCAGGAGATATTATTGCTCTTATTGGAGATTTAGGAACAGGAAAAACAACTTTTACAAAAAAATTTGCTGAAACTTTAGGAGTAAAAGAAAATTTAAAAAGCCCAACTTTTAACTATGTGCTTGAATATTTTTCAGGAAGACTTCCTCTATATCATTTTGATGTGTATAGACTTGGAGAAGCTGAAGAAATATATGAAGTGGGATATGAAGACTATCTTAATGGAGATGGGGTAATGCTTATTGAATGGGCAGATATAATTAAATCAGAACTTCCTAAAGAATATATTGAAATTATTTTAGAATATGACGGAGATGATACAAGAAAGGTATCAATAGAATATATAGGAAATAAGGCAAAAGAAAAGGAGATGCTGGAATATGTTAATTTTAGCGATTGATACATCAACAAATGTAGGAACTGTGGCACTGTATTCCAGTGAAACAGGTCTTGTTGGTGAGATAACAATAAATATAAAAAGAACTCATTCTGAAAATATAATGATTGCAATAGATAATCTTTTAAAACTTACAGAACATACAATAAAAGATGTGGATAAATTTGCTGTAAGTACAGGACCAGGTTCTTTTACAGGAATAAGAATAGGAGTTGCAGTAGCAAAAGGACTTGCTTATTCAACAGGAAAACCTATTGCAGGAATAAATGAACTTGATGCAATAGCTTATGGAATAAGTGAGACAGACTGTGAAATAATTCCTATTATAGATGCGAGAAAAGAAAGAGGATATTTCTGCAGATATGCTTACGAAAATGGAAAAATTATAAGAAAAGAAGAATATGCTGTAGGGGAAATAAGAGAGTATTTAGAAAATAAAAAAGATAAAAAGATAATTTTCACAGGGGACGGAGCATTAAAATATAAAACTCTTATAGAAGAAATTATGGGAGAAAATGCAAAATTTTCTATAAAATCTTTAAGTCTTCCAAGAGGAGCTGTAATAGGAGAAATTGCAGAAAATATGGAGGATAATCTTTATACAATGGAGCCTTTCTATCTTAGCAAAGCACAAGCTGAAAGAGAAAAAGAAAGAAGAAGTTAAAATTTTAGAGATTACTATAAATTTATAAAAGTATATTTAAGTGTCTTTCTCTTAAAAAACTATAACAGTACACAGTGTTTAAAAAATTTTTGAAACTAAGAAAATTTTCTTGTAAAAAAATTGAAGGTTTGACAAAGTAATGAAAACTGTGATAGATTATGAAGAGGGTTATTTTTTAAGGAGGGAACTTAATGAGTAATATAATTAAAGTAGATATAGGCTCTTTTGAAAATGAAATTTTAAAACACTCAGGAGTTGTTCTTGTAGACTTTTGGGCTGAATGGTGCGGACCATGTAAAATGCAGCTGCCTATTTTAGAAGAAATTTCAGAAGAACTTCCTAATGTAAAAATATGTAAAGTCAATGTTGATGAAAATACTGAATTAGCAGTAAAGTTTGGAATAAGAAGCATACCAACAATGATGGTTTTTAAAGATGGAGTAAAAGTTGAACAGTTCGTAGGGCTTAAACATAAAAGCGAACTTTCAGGAAAACTTCAGTCATTATAAGTAATAAATTTTAAACAGCAGAACAGATTAAAAATTCTTTCTGCTGTTTTTTTATTTTTATAATTATAAAATTTATTTGTCAGAAAATAAAAATAATTAAAATAAAAAGTTGAAACTCTATAAAAATAAATAAATATATGGTATAATCAAATGAAATATTATGTGTGATTACATTAAAAACTGAGGGGTATTTTTTATGAAGAAAAAAATATATCTTCTTCTGGCATTGATGCTTGTATGTATGAAAGCTTTGTCTGAAGATAAAGTTGTTGAAAGCAAATCAGATAAAAAAAGTACTGAAACAGAGGTTGAGATAAGTCTGGATAATGAGAATGTAACCTCAACCAATGGGATAGATATAATTTATGGAAATAATAAATTTAAAGTTTTCAATGTAAGAAGAGATGAACCTAAAAACAGAATGTATATAGATGGAGACTTTACCCTTGATTCTTATCAGCCTATGGGAGACATAAGAATGGAGTCAAAAGATGGAGTTGCTCTTCTTGATGGAAGCAAAGCTATTTTTGGGCAAAGCTTTGGATATATGGAGGTAGGAAAGGTAACGGGAGCAGAAGCTCCTAATGACAAAATATATTTTGGAGGAGAAAAAACCAAGTTTGATAATGGGATTGTTCTTCTAAAAAATGCTTGGTTAACAACAGATCCAAAAGTTAATACTAACAGGGATCTGACGGGACTTGGATATTATCTTCAAAGTGAGAGAATAAAAATTGAACCAGATAAACAAGTAACTCTTACAGGATCTGATTTATTTATTCAGAATCACGATGTTATGCCTTTTACATTTCCATGGTACAGATTTAACATAAGACAAGGTTCAGAAGTTCCTTTATTCCCAATGTGGGGAGATGAAGATGACTATGGATGGACTATTTCTACAGGGGTTCTGTATGAAAGTAAAGATAACAAATTTAGAGGAGGATTTGCACCTAAATTTGGAGACCAGATGGGATTCTTAATAGGAAGAATGGAAAACTGGTATGATACAGGAACATATGGAGAGTCAAGACTTAATATAACAGATCTTCTTGTTCATAAAAAAGGAGATCAAAAAATAGATTCAGAAACAGGAAGACCTGAAGCAAGTCATGATGATAGATGGAGTATAGATTATACTCATAGTTATGAGGGAAATTATGGATACTTTAATTTTGGTGTCCAAAGTATGACCTATAATATGAATGAAAATTTAAAAGATATTATAGAAGACTATGATGCCCAAGGAAAATTTAATCATAGAGGAAAAGATGGAAAAACAGTGAAAGGAGATTTAGGAGAAATTCCAAGTATGGGAGATTATTCTAACTTCTATACTTTAGATACTGCACTGACGGGACTTGGAACAGAAAAAGACATATCTCTTAATGCTAAAGTAAAACTTACTGATGATAAAAAAGCATATCAATATATAGTAACAGATCAGATTGATGATTTAGGTTATGATTCACAAGTTGATAATGATTTATTTTCTGAAATTTCTTTAGTAAAAGATAATAAAGATTATAAATTCAGTGGATATTATAATTATCTTTACGATATGGATCCAGGATCAAGCCCTAATGATCTTCAGTCAAGAGCAGAAGATTTTGGTTTTGGATTTGAAGATAAGAGAAATAAAATCTCTTTCAGTTATGATGAAGCAAATGGGGATAAATACAGAAGACTTAATTCTTGGGAAAGAAATCCTGATTTAAGTAGTTTAAAACATACAGGAAGATATGGTCTTGAAGCAGACTATGTTCCATGGACAGTATCTCAGTATGATATTTATGACAGCCGTAAATTAAGCACAGCTTTTGGAGAATATAAGCTGACGGATAATATAGCTTTTAAGACAGGATATGATTTTAATTTTTCTGAAAAAGAATTAAATCTAGAAAATGACCCAATGAGAGTAAAGGTTTTTGGAGATAAAAGCAGATGGAGTCAGTATAATAGATTTGAAAATATTATCTATGAAAAAACAAGAGAAGACAGAGCTTATGCAACTCTTTATACAGGACTTGCAGATTTTACTTTTGCAGGTGGACAGTCTGAAGAAACTGTTGTAAACAGAGAAGGTTTAAACGGAATAAAAGGTTACAGAACTTATAAAAATGATTCTGATTTCTATGAATTTGGAATTAATAAAAATAATATAGAATTAGGATATCTTGGAGAAATTGATGTTTTTGGAAATATCAGACAGGATAAATATACTTCAGGTATAAATGATGGAAGAGATACAGAAAACAATGATAAATCTACAAGATATCAAGGTGGTTTAAATCACAGAATCACACTTCTTGATAACTCAGGAAATGCTGACAGATGGGCAGACATTGGACTTAGCAATGATTTTACATTCTTCTGGCAGGATTATAAGTATGACGGAGATAACGAAAGACAAGAGTATGGAAGATTTATAAATAAAGAGAATGTTTATAAATATGGAGATAAAATTGCCTTTGAATTTGGAAATACTGAAACTGTTTATACTGGAGAATATACTGTAAAAGAAAGACCTGTTAATGATGAAAAAACAGGAGAGATATTTAAAAATAAAGTAGATTTCTTAATTGACGGAGATAAAGCATTCAGTGCATATTATAACAGTGATGACAGATATGTAAGTGAATATGGCTCTAATGATTTATTTAATAATTATAAAAATGATTTAGGATATAAAGATTATGGAGCAAATATCTATTTTGGAAATCATGAGTTTTACTATAAAAATCAAAGTATAGATTTTGTAGATAGTAATTTTGAAGCTCAGTTAGTAAGAGGTCTTGATGAAAAAATTAGAGAAAATGTATATGGTTATACATACAGCTTTGATGAAAACAGATTAAACTTCCAATATACAGAAGGTAAAGACAGTGCCTCTGTTGGAAATTATGATGTTCTTGATATAAATAATAAAACTTATGCAGTTTCATATTTAAACGGAGGAGAAATTGAACACTCTTATGGAGTAAAATATGAAGATTATCAAGGAAATTATAAACCATATGGAAGCTATGAAAACAAATTTAAAACAGACTATAACTCTAATGTAATAACATTAAGATATGGTTTCAAAGATAAGAGATTATCAGAAAGAGAACTTTCAAGATATGCAGAAAAAGAATATGGAAAAGAAGCAGGAGAACTTACTTCACAAGATTTAAACCATATTAGAAGCATTATTGAAAATAGAAATTCTGTTGGATTTAATTTAAATAGTGTAATGGACAATAAAGTAAACTTTGGAGATTACAGAAGAAGTTTTGATGCAAGACTTACACTTGAAAGTAATGATGACAGAAGACATCAGGAAGATTATTGGGGATCAATTTCAAAACTAGAAGCAGCTGTATTCTATTCACAAAATAGAACAGGACTTGGATATACATTTACACAAGAAGCTGATTATAGAGGAGACCGTACAAATCCTGATAACTGGAAAGTAACAGAGAGAGAACATGAATTTAGTTTCCACACAAAACTTGGAAGACCAAGTGAAGGATGGAGACTTAAGACTTACATAGAATTCTATGACAATATTGATACTCCATACGGAGATGGAAGTGGAAGAAGATTCTTTGACGGAGTTGGAGTTGAAATAGGAAAAGAAATGGGATACTATGAATGGTCTGTTGCATATATGAGAGAATATAGTATAACCACTCGTGATTACGAATGGAAAGCCGCTCTTCAATTTACACTTCTTACATTCCCAGATAAGAGATTATTTGGTCTTGGAGCTAAAGGAGGAAGTGCAGAGGGAGAAAATGTAAGTCCTGATGTACATGTATTCAGCGGAATAAAAATTGAAGATGAAATAGATTAATAAAAAAGAATGACTAAGGAGAGGATATATAATGAAAGTAAAATTAATGGATGGAAATATAAAAGAATTTGAAAATGCTGAAAATATGTTTGTGATAGCTAAAAGTATAAGCAATTCACTTGCTAAAAAATCAGTTGCAGCAAAAGTAGATGGAGAATTAAAAGATATGTCTTATATTCTAGATAGAGATGCTGAAGTTGAATTTATAACAGCAGATTCAGAAGAAGGAGAACATATCATAAGACACTCAGCAGCTCACCTTATGGCTCAAGCTGTTGTAAGATTATTCCCTGGAACTAAAGTTACAATAGGACCAGCTATTGAAAATGGATTCTATTATGACTTTGATCCTAATGTTCAGTTTGTTCCTGAAGATTTAGAAAAAATTGAAGCTGAAATGAAAAAGCTTTCAAAAGAAGATATAAAAATAGAAAGACTTGAAATGTCAAGAGAAGATGCTATAAAACATTTTGAGGCTCTTGGAGAAAATTATAAAGTTGAAATAATAAAAGATATAGCACAAGGAGAAATGCTTTCTTTCTATAAACAAGGAGATTTCATGGATCTTTGCAGAGGACCTCATGTACCTTCTACATCTTATATAAAAGCATTTAAATTAAAATCTCTAGCTGGTGCATACTGGAGAGGAGACTCAAATAATAAAATGCTTCAAAGAATCTACGGACTTGCTTTTGCTGATGAAAAAAGATTAAAAGATTACTTAAAATTCTTAGAAGAAGCTGAAAAGAGAGATCATAGAAGACTTGGAAAAGAACTTGAACTATTCTTTGTAAGTGAATATGGACCTGGATTCCCATTCTTTATGCCAAAAGGAATGGTTCTTAAAAACACTCTTATAGACTTATGGAGAAAAGAACATAGAAAAGCAGGATATGTTGAAATTCAAACTCCTACAATATTAAACAGAGAACTTTGGGAAACTTCAGGACACTGGTTTAACTATAGAGAAAATATGTATACAACTTCTATTGATGAAACAGATTTTGCTATTAAACCAATGAACTGTCCAGGAGGAATTTTAAACTATAAAAATAAAATTCACTCATACAAAGATCTTCCAGAAAGAGTAGGAGAATTAGGACATGTTCATAGACATGAATTTTCTGGAGCATTACATGGACTTATGAGAGTTAGAGCATTTACTCAGGACGATGCTCATATCTTTATGACTCCTGAACAAATAGAAGAAGAAATTATAGGAGTAACAGAATTAATTGATAAATTCTATAAAGGAATTTTTGGATTTGATTACAGCATAGAACTTTCAACTAAACCTGAAAAAGCAATAGGAAGCCAAGAAATATGGGACAGAGCAGAAGCAGGACTTGAAGGTGCTTTAAAGAAAATGGGAAGAGAATACAAAGTTAACCCTGGTGACGGAGCATTCTATGGACCTAAACTTGATTTCAAAATTAAAGATGCTATTGGAAGAACTTGGCAATGTGGAACAATTCAGCTAGACTTTAACCTTCCAGAAAGATTTGATATAAACTATATCGGAGAAGATGGGGAAAAACATAGACCAGTAATGATTCATAGAGTTGTTTATGGATCTATTGAAAGATTTATAGGAATCTTAATAGAACACTATGCAGGTGCATTCCCTATGTGGCTTGCTCCTACTCAAATCAAACTTTTAACTATCAATGAAGATGTTGTTCCTTATGCAAAAGAATTAAAACAAATCTTAGAAGATATGGATTTAAGAGTTGAACTTGATGACAGAGCAGAATCTATAGGATATAAGATTAGAGAAGCAAATGGAAAATACAAAATTCCTATGCAGTTAATTATAGGTAAAAACGAAGTTGAAAACAGAGAAGTTAATGTAAGAAGATTTGGTTCAAATGAACAAGTTTCAATGAAACTTGATGACTTCTTAAAATATGTAGTTGAAGAAGCAAAAGTAAAAATAAATAAATAATAAAATTACGGCTCCATAGTTAAGGGAGCCGTTTTTTAATTATAATAAAGTTATTTTTTTAATTCTTCAGCAAGTTTTTTAAAGCCAATTTTTTCAAAGAATTCTTTTTCTTCAATAGAAGGAATAGATTTTTTTATAATGGATTTTATAATTTTTTTATCAAAAGGAATTTTTACAGAAACTTCAGTTCCTTTTTTATGTAAAAATTCTTCTATTTTTTTTGAAATTTCAGGAGAAAGATCATATTTATTTATTATAAAATAAGGCTTTATTCTAAATCTTTCTATAAGATTTAAAACTCTTTCTAAATCGTGAAGTCCTGAAAGAGTAGGTTCAGTTACAATAACAGCTTTTTTAACTCCCGTAAGGGAACTTATGACATTACATGCAACTCCAGGAGCTCCGTCTAAAATAATATATTCCATATTTTGTTCTTCAGCTGTTTTTTTTGCTTTTTTTCTCACTTGGGCAACTAATTTTCCAGAATTTTCCTCTCCTGGAAAAAGGCAGGCATGAATAAGTTTTCCATATTTTGTATCTGATTCAAAAATTTCTCCTGCTTTATTATCAACCATTTTAATTGCTCCAACAGGACATATATATTCACAAAGTCCACAGCTTTCGCACTTTTTAATATTTTCAACAGCATCAAATTTACAAAGTTCATAACATTTTCCACAGTTTATACAAAGCTCTTTATTAAGAAGAGCTTTTTTCATTCCTAAAAAATCTTCTTTCACAGTATTTTGAGGATTAAAAAGTATTTGAAGATTAGGAGCATCAACATCACAGTCACCTATGACAACATTTTGAAAATAAGGAATAAGAGATGATGTAACTGTAGTTTTTCCTGTTCCACCTTTTCCTGAAATAACTACTATTTCTTTAATTTCCATAATTTTTCACCTTCTTCCAAATATTTTCATAGTATTTTCTGTATTCAGGAAGAACATCTGAAATTATTTCTCCTTTAGAATAATTTTCTGCAATTTTTCTGCTGAAAGGTATTTCCCCTAAGATAGTTATATTTTCTGAAAGACAGTATTTTTTAAGTTCTGTTTCATCATCTTCAGCTTTATTTACAACTATACCAAAAGGTATTTTTATATCTTTTAAAAGTTTTACTACAAGTTTCATGTCACTAAGTCCAAAAGGAGAAGGCTCTGTAACTATTATAGCAAAGTCAGCTTCTTCTACAGCAGCTACTGTTGTACAAGCAGTTCCTGGGGGACAGTCAATTAAGAAGTCTTTATATTTTGCATCTTTATACATTTTCTTTATGATTCTTACTCCTGACATTTCTCCTATATTTAACTTTCCATACACAGTATCAGAGTCAAAGTATGTTTTTCCTGTAAAAATTTTTCCAATTTCTCTTTTTTCCCAAGAAATTGCTTTTTGCTTACAGATGATTCCACAACCACCACAGTCATGACAGCTTTCTTCAAAGACAAGAACTGTATTTCTAGCAGGAATAACAGCATTAAATTTACAGAAATCCCCACACTCCCCACAAAGATTACATTTTTCCATATGAATTTTTGGATAATTCATATATACTGATTCTTCATTGATTATATTATTTTTTAAAAAGATATGTGAATTTGGTTCTTCTATGTCAGTATCAAAAAGAGGAAGTTTTGAAATAAAAGCTAAGTTTGTACTTACAGTAGTTTTTCCTGTTCCTCCTTTTCCACTTAAAACTGCTATTTTCATTTTTCACCTCTTTATGCCATTCTAAGACCTTGTGGTTTTGGAGAAAGATCATATTTTTCAAGTTTATTATCTTTATAGTTCTTTAATATTTCATCAATAGTTTTTAAATCTCCCATTTTATAAACAGGAATTTCAAATTCATTAATAAGAACAGCTGCCTTTGGGCCTATTTCTCCTGCAATAATTTCATTTACACCAAGATTTACAAGTGTTCTCACTGCTTTAAGTCCAGCTCCTGTAGCTTCATCTTTTGCTTCATTTTCAATTATTTCATAGTCATTTGTTTCTGTATTTATTAAAATAAAATAAGCTGCTCTTCCGAATCTTCTGTCAGTTTGTGAAGAGTAATTATTTTCTTCTAGTGCTATTGCTATTTTCATTGTGATATCTCCTTTTCATTTTTAAAGAGTATAAAAAATTAGGAGCTGTTATGTTTTTTTATTTTCCATTTAGTGAAAAACAGCTCTCATAAATATAGAGAACTTTGCAATTATAAAAAATAAAATTTTAGAAGATTGAAAAAATTTTCTTAATTTATGCAGTGAGTTGAACGATGAAAAATGACATGTTTGAACGAAGTGAGTTTGTCATTTTTAGTGAAACGAACAAAATAAATAGAAAATATTTTTCATGAGATAAAATTTTATTTTTATAATGTTTTTTAGAGAGATAACAGCTCCTGTTTGTATTTTATTTTATTAAATTAGTGTTGACATTCATGGTCGTCATCATGGTGATGATGAGCACAAGCAGAACCTTTTGAATATAAGCTTCCTTCTAAGTAAACAGCAAGAACATCTTCTATTCTTCCACTTGCTCCTAGAATAACTTGTCCTCCATTGGCTTTTATAAGATCAATAGCTCTTTGTCCCATTCCTCCTGTGATTACAACATTTATGTTATTTGCAGCAATAAATCTTGGGAAAACTCCTGGTGCATGCTCAGGTGCAGTTAAAAATTCTTTATTAACTACTTTTCCTTCTTCTATTGAATAAACTGCAAATTTTTCACAATGTCCGAAGTGTTCTTCTACAGTTACTCCGTCATTTGTTGGGAAACCTACTCTTAATATTTCAGTTGCCATTAAAATCATCTCCTGTCCTGTATTTTTTAATTTTATAGCTTTTAAATGTAATAAACTGTCCAGAATTTTTTTTCTTCCTGAATTTAAAAGTCTTTGTACAGTTCCTCTTGAAATTTGCATGATTTCAGCTGTTTCAATCTGGCTTTTTCCTTCATAGTCACAAAGCCTTATAGCCTCAAATTCATCTATTTCAATTTCATTTATTTTAAGATTTGACATAGGAATTCCAGTTGGCTTAAAAATTCTTTCATTATCTAAAATTCTGCAACATCTTTGCTTTTTACATCTTGGCATATTAGCCTCCTTGTTTAATTGTGCATATGCACAATTAAAGTATACTCCTCGTATAATAAGTTGTCAATATTTATTATTCAAAAATATTAAATTTTTTTCTTCCAAAAGAAGTAAGTTTTGATCCTGTTCTTCCTTCTCCAGAAGAAATAAGTCCGTCGTTTTTCATATTTTCAAGAATTTTTCTTATTTTAGCTTCAGAAATATAAATATTTTTATTTTTTAGTTCTTCAGAAATACTTTTTCTTCCGCAAGATTTTCCTTTTTTTTCAAGTTCGCCTATAACAAATGCAGTTTCATAGAAAATATTTTTTTCTTCATAAGAAGATGGTTTTGTAATGTTTTTATTTAAAGAATTCATGTTCTGAGGGAACATTTCAGGTTCAATAATAGTTTCTCCAAGACATCCAAGATATTCAATACAGTTTCTTAATTCTCTTATATTTCCAGGCCATGTATAGTTCTCAATAAGATGTTTTGATGCTTTTGTAAATATAAAATTAAAATCCATTTCCTGCTTAAAATCTTCTATAAGAAGATAAAGATCGTCTATTCTCTCTCTTAAAGGAGGAATAGTTATAGGAAGAGTATTTAATCTGTAATAAAGGTCTTGTCTGAAGACTTTATTTTCAACAAGTTCTCCTAAATTTTCATTGGAAGCAGCAATAATCCTTACATCAATAGGAATCATTTCATCTCCTCCAACTTTTATAATTTCTTTTTCCTGAATAACACGAAGAAGTTTAAACTGAAGATTTTTACTCATTCCTTCAATTTCATCAAGAAAAAGAGTTCCGTTATTTGCAATTTCAAAAAGACCTGTTTTTCCTCCTTTTTTCGCTCCAGTAAAAGCTCCTTCTTCATATCCAAAAAGTTCACTTTCCAAAAGATTATCAGCAAGAGCAGCACAGTTTATAGCAACGAAAGGTTTATCTCTTCTTGAAGAATAGTTGTGAATAGAATGAGCAAAGAGTTCTTTTCCAGTTCCACTTTCTCCTGTGATAAGGACAGCAGAATTTGATTTTGCCATTTTTTTAGCAACTTCCTTTATTTTGATTACATTTTTACTTTTAGTAATAATTGAATCAAATGTATATCTTGCAATATGTCCCTTTTTTAAGATTTTGTTAACAGCACTTGTCATTATTTCATCTTCAGGATTTGCTCTATTTATTATCCCTATTCCAGAAAGATAAATTCCATGTTTGACTATAGGAATAACCTTTAATTTTAATTTAATTCCGGAAGGGGAAAGAAGAAGAACTGTTTTAGTAATCTGATCTTTTGCAGCCTGCTCAAAAATATTATTTTGAAAAGCACTTGAAGCTGGCTTATAAAGAATATCTATCCTTCCTTTTTCTAAAAAGTCGTTTGCTTTTTGATTGCACATTATAATATTATTTTTTTTATCAACTAGAATAATTCCTTCACTGGAAAGACGAAAAAGTATATTAAATTGTTGTGTGGCAAGTTCCATCTTTGAAATAAGAGACTCTACTCCAGTATTATTTTCAGAAATTTCATCAAAGTAATTTATAAGTCTGTCTGTTTTTAAAAGGTATTCACAGTCTGTAAAAGAGATAATTTCCAGGATAGTATTTGTATCAAGAACTCTGTTTCCAATATCTATAATTTCTTTTCCAGCAGGGGCAAAGTGAGCTTCCCCAGGAGTTATAGCAAGAGGAATATCTTCATATTTTTCCTTACATCCAGGATAATAAGGAGAAAAAGAAATATTGTTTATTCCTTTTTGATGAAGAAGAACAATGGATTCTTCACACATGGATTTTGTAGAATTTACAAGAAGGGCTTTTGTTCCTGAAGGTAATTTTTTTAGTTTTTCAATGGTGCTGTTTCTTACGGTAATAGTCCCATTAACAATGTGCTTGTCTTTAGGAATATACCTTAAAACTTCATTATGACTGTCAAAAGAAATAGTGGTTATAAGAAAAATATCCTCTGTTTTAGGAGAATAGGCTGTTCCATCTTCAATAGAATATGTATAAAGTTCAACTGCATCAGCAAAAAAATATTCAAGTTGTTTTTTATAAAAAAGTCCTACATCTTTACCAGCTGAAATAACTGCAATTTTTAAAGAAATTTTAAACACCTCCATAGGAAATTATTTTTTTATATAAAATTTAAAACTGATAGATTAATGTATAATTATTATTTTATAATATTTTTTAGGTTATTACAACCTAAAAAACCTATAAAAACAGGTTAAAAAATAAAAAAACCAATTTAAAAAAATTAAAAAAAAATAAATTTAAGTCAGATGCTCTAAAATTAAGTATCTATAAAAAACTTATATTTTGGCATAAAAATTGCTAAATATAAAATTGTGTAATAAAATGAAATGTATAATTCTTAAATAAAACTTTTTTATAAAAGAATGACATTTATATTAATAAGGAGATGTTAAAATGAAATATAATTTTAATGAAAAAATTGACAGAAGCAACAACCATTCAGCTAAATGGGAGGAAATGGGAAATAAATTTATCTCTAATGATTTATGGCCTATGTGGATAGCTGATATGGATTTAAAAACAGCTCCTGTAATAATTGATGCAATGAGAGAAAAATTAGAACAGGGAATATTCGGATATGTGTACAGACCTGCATCATATTATCAAAGTGCAGCTGACTGGATTGAAAGAAGATTCGGATATAAAATAGATGCGAAAACTTTAATAAACAGTCCTGGGGTTGTACCTACACTATCAATACTTGTTAGACTTATGACAAAAGCAGATGAAAAAGTTCTTATTCAGAGTCCTGTATATTATCCTTTCTCAGCAGTTGTAAAAGAAAATAACAGAGAACTTGTAGTAAATAACCTTGTGAAAGATGAAACAGGATATTATACAATAGACTTTGAAGATTTTGAGAAAAAAGTATCAGATGAAAAAGTGACACTTTTCATTCTTTGCAGTCCTCATAACCCTGTTGGAAGAGTATGGAAAAAAGAAGAACTTGAAAAAATGTCAGAACTTTGCTTAAAATATAATGTAAGAGTGATTGCAGATGAAATTTGGAGAGATATTATTATGCCAGGGCATAAACATACTCCAGCAGCTTCTGTAAGCAAAGAGGCAGAGTATAATACAATAACATGTTTCTCTCCTACAAAAACATTTAATATAGCAGGACTTCAGGCTTCATTTGTAACACTTCCAAGAGAAGAAGAGTGGAAAATGCTTGATGAAGAACTTGGAAGACTAGATGTAAAAAGAAACAGTCCTTTCAGTTTAGTAGGATTTGAAGCAGCCTATACAAAAGGAGAAGAATGGCTTGAAGAACTTTTAGTTCATCTTGACGGAAATATGGATTATGTAATAAACTTTGTAAAAGAAAATATTCCAGAAGTAAAAGTTAGAAAACCTGAAGGAACATATTTAATGTGGCTTGATTTCTCAGCTCTTGGAATGACAAAAGAGGAACTTTCAATGTTTATGCAAAAAGATGCAAAAATTGCTCTTGATGATGGTTTCTGGTTTGGAGAAAATGGAGCAGGATTTGAAAGAATGAATATAGCATGCCCAAGATATATGGTTGAAGAGGGTATGAAAAGAATAGAGAATGCAATAAAAATGTGGAGAAATAAATAAAACTTTAATTTAATAGGGGGTAGTTTTATGGCAGCAGATAACAAAAAAGGTCTTGGAGGAATATCGTTTCTTCCGCTGTTTATTTTTTTAGGATTGTATATAGGAAGTGGAGTATTTTTTTCAATAAAAGGATCAGCATCACCTTTTAACCAATTTCCTCGTCATGTAGCTTTGTTTATAGCTATTGGAGTTGCAGTTCTTATGAATAAGAACAAAAAGATAGATGATAAGATAGAAGTTTTTTCTAAAAATGCAGGTTCATCAGGTGTAATGATAATGGGTCTTATCTATCTTCTTGCAGGAGGATTTTCGGGAGCAGCAAAATCTATGGGTGGAGTTGAATCAGTAGTTAACTTAGGTCTTACTTTCATACCATCAACATTTATAGTTCCAGGAATATTCTTAATTTCTTGTTTCATAGCAACTGCTATGGGAACATCAATGGGAACAATGGCAGCTATGGCACCAATAGCTGTTGGAGTTGCAGCAAAAAGTAATATGGATGTAGCAATAACACTTGCAGCAGTTATGGGAGGAGCATATTTTGGAGATAACCTTTCAATTTTATCAGATACAACAATTTCTGCAACAAGAGGAGTTGGCTGTGAAATGAAAGATAAGTTTAGAATGAACTTCTTAATAGCTATACCAGCAGCACTTATTACAATAGTTCTTTATACAATTTTAGGTAAAGCAGGAGAGATTGAAGGAGATCTTACTTTCCACTTTATAAAAGTTGTACCTTATCTTCTTGTTCTTGCAGGAGCTCTTGCAGGAGGAAATGTTGTTCTTGTCCTTATGGGAGGAATAGTTCTTTGTGGAATAGTGGGACTTGCAACAGGAAGTGTAGGTTTCCTTCCATTTATTAAAGCCATTGGTGGTGGAATGGAAGATATGATGGGAATTACAATTGTAGCAATTCTGATTGCAGGTATAATTGGTGTTATTAAAGAAAATGGTGGAATTGAATGGCTTATTGAAAAAATAACTTCTAAAGTAAAAACAAGAAGCGGAGCTGAATATGGAATAGGAATTCTTGCAGGATCTCTTGCTGCAGCACTTGTAAATAATACTGTTGCAATTATTATATCTGCCCCAATAGCTAAAGAAATAGGTTCTAAATATCATATTGCACCAAAAAGACTTGCAAGTCTTATAGATATTTTTGCTTGTGGAACACTTGCTCTTTGCCCTCACGATGGTGGAATGCTTATTATGACAGGTATGGGACATGTATCTCCTCTTGATATATTAAAATTTGCATACTATCCTGTATTCTTAATTTTAGCAACACTTGTAACAATTAAGTTTGGATTATTAAGAACTTCTGAGGAAAAAGAATTTGCCCGTGTAGCAAAAGAACATCATGAATCTATAACAGAAGTATAAAAAATATAAAAATAAAAACTCCTGAAAATGATTTTACTCATTTTTCAGGAGTTTTTTTATAAATATATAATACTAGAAAGCAGGAACTACTCCACCTTTATAAGTATTATTTATAAATTCAGCAGTTTCAGGGCTGTTTAAAACTTCTATTAATTTAACAATATCTTCTCTTTTTTCATCTCCAGCTTTAACAGCAACTATATTAGTATAAGGAGATTCTTTACCTTCAAGAAGAAGAGCATCTTCAACTGGAGAAAGTCCAGCTTCTAAAGCATAGTTTCCATTTATTACAGCAAAATCAACATCTTTTAAAACTCTTGGAAGTTGAGCTGCTTCAAGTGTTTTGAATTTAAGTTTTTTAGGATTTTTTACAACATCAAATTCTGTTGCATATAAATTTGAAGGATCGTTTAAAGTAATAATTCCTGCATTGTGAAGAAGAATAAGTGCTCTTCCTCCATTTGAAGGATCATTTGGTATAGCAACAACAGCTTTGTTAGGAATATCATTTATAGATTTTAGTTTATCAGAGAAAATTCCAATAGGTTCAACATGGACTCCCCCAGCAGAATTAAGTTTAAGACCTTTTTCTTCACAGAATTTATCAAGATAAGGTTTGTGTTGGAAGTAGTTTGCATCAAGTTCTCCGTCAGAAAGAGCAAGATTTGGAGTGACATAGTCTGTAAAATCTACAACTTTTAAATCAATTCCTTCTTTTGCAAGTCTATCTTTTACAGCATTAAGAATTTCAGCATGAGGAACAGGAGTAGCTCCAACTTTTAAAACTGTATTAGCAAAAGAAGAAGTACCTAAAATTAAAAGTGCAGCAGTTGAAAGTAAAGTTCTTTTGAATGTGTTTGACATAAATAACCATCTCCTTAAAAATATAAAATTTATAATTAAAAATAAATTAAAAACTGTTTTTAAAAGTTAAAAAAATTTATAAGATATTTTACAGCAACAGCGACAATGAAGATTATAGCTAGATGTTGTAGTATTTTTTTTCTATTCATTGTTCCAGATTTTTTAGCTAAGTAATTTCCAAGTGACTGTAAAATTTGAACAAGAATTATTATTACAACCACAGAATAAAGCATTATATCTGTTTTAAATCTTTGGTATCCAAATCTTACTGCAAGATCTCCCAGTCCCCCTGCTCCTATACTTCCTGCCATTGCAGAAAATCCTATAAGACTTATTACAGTAACAGTTATACCATGTATGATATGAGGAAGTGTCTCAGGAATCATAACATCAAAAATTATTGTTTTATTACTTGCTCCCATACTTGAAGCAGCTTCAATAAGACCTTTGTCAATTTCATTTAATGCTCCTTCAACCATTCTTGCAACAAAAGGTGCTGCTGATATTGAAAGAGGAACAATGGCAGCAGTGCTTCCAATTGTTGTTCCCACTACAATTCTTGAAAGAGGAAATAGACATATCATCAAAATGATAAAAGGAAAAGATCTTAAAGTATTTATAATAATTTCAAGAAACTGATTAAGTTTTGGTCTTTCCATAATATTCCCTTCTTTTGTAACCACAAGAAGTATTCCTACAGGAAAACCTATTGCAAGAGAAAAAACAGTAGAAAAGAAAACCATATAAAGAGTTTCTAAAGTTGAAGTCCAAATCATATTAAATACCATCGTATATCACCTCTACAATAACTCCAGATTCTTCAAACCATTTAATAGCTTGTTTTTGTTTTTCAAAATTTCCTACAAGTTCAACATAAAGATGTCCAACTTGTATTGTAGAAAGATTATCTATAGAACCACTTATGATATTTAAATCAATATCAAATTTTCTGGTAGCTTGGGAGATGATAGGTTCTTCAGCTATTACTCCTAAGAATTTAAGTTTTACTATATGCTGTCCTTTATGTTTCATAACTTCTATTCCTTTTTCATCTGTGCTTGGAAGATATGAGATAAGTTCTTTTGTAATATCTGACTGAGGATCTGAGAAAATATGGTGTACTCCTCCTTTTTCTACGATCTGTCCTCCAGACATAACAGCTACTTTATTGCAGATTTCTTTAATAACTTCCATTTGATGTGTTATCATTACAACAGTAAGTCCAAGTTTTTTTTGAATACTTTTAATAAGTTCAAGTATAGATTTTGTAGTTTTTGGATCAAGAGCTGAAGTAGCTTCATCAGAAAGAAGAATATCAGGGTTATTTGCAAGAGCTCTTGCAATAGCAACTCTTTGTTTCTGACCTCCACTTAATTGATTAGGATAATAATTTATTTTATCTGATAGTTCAACAAGTTCTAAAAGATCTTTTACTCTTTCTTGAATTTTATTTTTATCCCATTTTGCTATCTCTAATGCAAAAGCAACATTTTCTCCTACAGTTCTTGAAGAAAGAAGATTAAAATGCTGGAAAATCATTCCTATTTTTTTTCTTTTTTCAAGAAGTTCAGTTTTTGAAAGAGAAGTGATATCCACTCCATCAATTATTACTTTTCCACTTGTAGGCTCTTCAAGTCTGTTAATAAGCCTTATAAGTGAGGATTTTCCTGCACCACTAAGACCTATAATTCCAAATATATCTCCCTTTTTTATTTCTAAGTCAACATTCTTTACTGCATGAAAGCCATTTGAGTATATTTTGTTGACTTTTTCAATTAAAATCATATGTTAGCCCCTCCCCATGATGTTTGTATAAAAAAAATCTCCATTACCATCAAGTAATAGAGATTTGACTGTACAACAAGTTTAGCTCTTGCCATCTGTCTGGAATTAGCACCACACCTGATAAGGTAGGTTGCTGAAACGTCCTAGGGCCAGTCCCTCAGTCTCTCTTGATGGATATTAAATTTTTAAGTTGGACTAATCATATACCAAATTAATTTTTTTGTCAAATAAAATTATAAAAATTTTTTTGATAAAAATAAAAATAATCAAGAAACCTTTTGAAAAATACGGAAAATAATGTATTATGTAGTTATAAAAAAATTTTTTAAAAAAATAAAATTTAAAATATATTTAACAGATTTTTTATAAAATTATGAAGATAAATTAATTATCATGAAGTTTGTTTTTTGTTTTAAAAAATAAAAAAATTATTATAAAAATATTTTGGATAGGATATGCAAAATCAGGAGGAATTTTATGAAGAGAGAAGATTATATAAATTGGGATGAATATTTTATGGGAGTTGCTCTTTTATCAGCTAAAAGAAGTAAAGATCCTAATACTCAGGTTGGGGCATGTATAGTAACTGATGATAAAAAGATAGTTGGATTAGGGTATAATGGACTTCCAAGGGGATGTAGTGACGATGAATTTCCATGGGAAAGAGAAGGAGAGTTTCTTAATACAAAATATCCCTTTGTATGTCATGCAGAACTTAATGCAATTTTAAACAGTACTAGAAGTCTTAAAGGATGCAGTATTTATATTGCACTTTTTCCATGTCATGAATGTAGTAAAGCAATCATTCAAAGTGGAATAAAAGAAATAGTATTTCTTTCTGATAAGTATAATGGAACAGAGTCTGATCAGGCATCAAAAAGAATGCTTGATGCAGCTGGAGTTACTTACAGAAAACTTAAACCAAACAGAGAAAAACTTGAACTTTCTTTCAGGGAAGAAGATTATTAAAATAAAAAGAACTGCTGTAAACTTATAAAAGTTTTGTCACTTTTTAATATACAGCAGTTTTTATTTTGCTATTTTTTTTTGAAGAAATCTTTGAAAGAACGCTTATTTGCGTTTTTCATCTCTCTTTGTTCTTTGTGGTAATTTGACCAGTCAGGGTTATTTTTCATATTTTTTTTCATTTGCTTTATGTAGTTATATGTGGCACGGGTAGAATTAATTTTATATTTAATATTATTTTTAATATCTCTTACTGTATCACCTATTCCTGTAAAAAATCCTTTTATCTTAAGTCCTGTAAGAGTTAAGGAATTAATTTTGTAAATATTTCCACATGAAGGGCATTTATATTTTGCAGCTTTATTAAGAACTTTCATTTTTTTCTTACATGAAGGACATGTTACTATAATTTTTTTCATTTAAATCTCCTTGGTTAAAAATCTATGTATTTTATTATAAACTTTATTAACTTGTAAGTCCATAAAATATTTTTTAAAAAAAATAAAAAAATTATTAAAAAATATTTATGATATAAAAAAATAAAAAAATTTTTTAAAAGAAAAATGTTGAAATTAAACGCTTAATATAAAAAATAAAAATAAATTTTAAAAAATAAAAAAATTTTTATTGACGGATTTCAGATATTGTGGTATTATACATCTTGTCCGTGAGAAACAGGACAAAGCAAATAACTAAGGACATTAAC
>NZ_JADYUD010000013.1 GCF_021531595.1 Fusobacterium perfoetens | reverse complement strand
TGAGGGAAGGATTTGAACCTTCGAAAGCTGTGCTGGCAGATTTACAGTCTGCTCCCTTTGACCACTCGGGAACCTCACCAAATATTTAGTTATGAGTTTGGTACCCCGTAGGGGAATCGAACCCCTGTTTCCAGAGTGAAAATCTGATGTCCTAACCGTTGAACGAACGGGGCATACCAATGGTGCCGCTTATCGGAATCGAACCAATCACCTACTGATTACAAGTCAGTTGCTCTACCAGATGAGCTAAAGCGGCGCCTTCAACAAGATTGATTATATCTTATCTCCATTATTTTGTCAATAAATTTTTTTCATTTTTTTTATATTTTTTTACAACACTTAAAAAATCTCTTATATTCCAAAGGTTTATTTGTTGGGGATTACTTATATATTGCATTAAGTTCTTCCTCAGAATATACCCTTTTAGACTTCATATTTTCCACAAGTTCATCATTTTTTTCAATTTTTTCCTGCTCTGCTATATGGAATTTTCCTAAAATTTCAACATCATGAAGACCTTTTTCTTCAAGATATTTTTTTATAAAATCAAGTCTTTCAAATGAAGCAGGCTGAACCCATTTTTCTGTTCCAGGTCTGTCAAGTCTGTTAAGCTGAAGCTTTGTATACTTTACATCTTTAAGAAAACTATAAAGGGCATTAAGTTCTTCCTCAGAGTCATTTATTCCTTCTATGATAAATGTTTCAAGATATATTTTTCCTGTAAACTCTTCCCCTAAAGCTTTTATTCCCTCTTCTATTTCTTTTAAAGATATACTTGCTTTAGGTCTGTTTATTTTTTTCATTGTAAGTTCTATTGCACTATTAAGTGTAGGAATAACAATATCTGCTCTTTTAATTTCATCTCTTACTTTTTTATCATGTAAAAGCCCTGAATTTGTAATAACAACAACATTTACATCTGTATTATCTTTAATCCAGTTTATCATCTCACCAAGATCACTGCTAAGAGTAGGCTCTCCATCTCCTGAAAAAGTTATACAATCAGGTTTTACTGTTTTTAATATATCTTTTATCTCTTTTTTTGCTTCCTCTACATCTATATATGATTTTCTTTCAGTTGTAAGTTCTTGAGTAACTCCACATTCACAGAATACACAGTTCATATTACAAGTTTTTGGTGCTACTAAATCAAGTCCTAAAGATATTCCAAGTCTTCTTGAAGGTACTGGTCCAAACAGATATTTATACATAAATTCCTCCCTAATTGGTAACTTTTTTATTTTTTCCATTACAATTATACTCTAATTAGCAAGCTTTTCAAAAAATATTTTTAAAATCGTACCAATACACTTTTTTATTATTCAGAAAAAGAAATTTCTTCTTTTATTTTTATATAATTCTTTTTAATTAAATATACTATATCAATTTTGCTATTGCTATTATCTTGAAAATATGTTAAACTAAATGAAAAATATAAATTATTATTAAAAAACAATTTATATATTCACAAGACCTAAAGGAAAATAAGATATGAAAAATAAAATTTACATAGGGGATAACTACGATATTTTAAAAAGTACTGAATTTGAAAAATTTTCAGGAAAAATAAAAATGATTTATATAGATCCCCCTTATAATACAAAGAGCTGTAAAAGTTATAATGATAAAACATCAAGTATTACTTGGGGTTTATTCATGAAAAAGCGTCTTGAATTATCAAAAAATTTATTAAAAGAAGACGGAGTTATATTTATAAGTATAGATGATAATGAGTATGCAAATTTGAAATTAATATGTGATGATATTTTTGAAAAAGAAAATTTTGTCGGAACATTTATAACAAAGCAAGCTCAAAGAAGCAATGCTAAACATATTAACACTGTTCATGAATATATTTTATGTTTTGCTAAAAATAAAAATAAGCTTCATAAATTTCAGATAAACAGAATGGAAATACCAGAAGATAGAAAAATGATAAATAAACTTACAAAAAAAGTAAGAGATATCTTAAATGAAAAAGGACTAGAAATCGCTAATAAAGAATTAAAAAAAATAATTAAAGATTATTGCTTAGAATATAATATAACTTGGCTAAAAAATTATTCAAATATAGATGAAAATGGAGATATATTTTTTTCTGTTGATTTATCTACACCAGGTAAGCCAAGAAGAGTTAAAATTGATTCAATAGGATTAGAGCTCGAACCTTTAGCCACGAGAGGATGGTCAAGCGATAATAAATTTATAAAACTTTTTAATGATAATAGACTCTCTTTTAAAGATGGAAGACCGTATGCAAAACATTTTTTATACGAATCTAAAGATAATGTTCCTTCTGTATTAAACTTTTATTCAAGACAAGGGACTAATGACTTAAAAAAATTAGGTATAGATGGCTTATTTGATACTCCTAAACCTGTTGAACTATTAAAATTCTTAATTAGAATTTCTACTAAAAAAGATGATATTATCTTAGATTATTTTGCTGGTTCAGGTACTCTCGCTCAAGCAGTCTATGAAGTTAATTCTGAAGATTTACGAAACAATAAATATATACTTATTCAGATTAAAGAACCTGTAAATGAAAAAAGTGATGTTTATAATAACTGTAAAATTTTAAATATTAAACCAACAGTAGATGAAATAATGAAATATAGAATTAAAACTTACTTAAAATCTAAAAATAAAGATGAAGATTTTGAAGTATATGAAATGGAATAATATATGGGAGGATTGTCATGTTAGAACTATTTAAAAAAGGTAATTTTGTCCCTATAAACAGTGATTTTATGGTGGAAGGACACGAAGTTTTACAATGTGTAAGTAAAATTCAAGAAAAATTTAATAAAGAAGATACAGATACTTTTATTAATGAACTAAGAGATTCTATAGCAGGATATACTCTTGGGTTTAAATTAGTTAATATTGAAAAACATGGATTTGACTGCAAACTCTCTGAAAATGATGAAGTTTATTTAGAAGTAAAATCAGCAAGTTTTAGTGCAAAATCATGGCAGGCAACATTCAATGATACAACACTAGAAAAAGCTTCATCTTTTAAAAGTAAAAAAGTTTTTCTTGCACTAGCTGTTTGGAAAAATGCAAGTGATTTATTATTCATATGTTATGGTCAAAATGAAGAAATTGGTAATTTTTTAGAAGAGAAAGTAAAATGGTTTAAAGAAGGACATACAGTAAGAAGCACACAAAGCATTCCTTTATCTTCTCTTGTATTTGATTATAATTTTAAAATTTTAGCTGTTAATAAAACAAAAGAAGAAGTTTTAAATATTCTTAGATTGAAAAACAGATGTTTCAATAAAATGTCAAATGATAATGTTATTGAATTAGAAAATTTCAATGGCTTAGACTAAATTAAATTTAAAAAAGTATACTGTATTTTTAAAAATTTACAGCTACTCTTTTTTTATTTAAATTTATAAATTTTAATTTTCTATAAGTAAATAAAAAAATTTTAATATTTGCTTTTTTCATGCAATTAATGTTAAGCTATTATATAAAAATTTTTTAAACAGGAGGTGTATTTATTATGATTCGTATATCTGATGCACTTGAAAAAAATCTTCTGCTGGAGGTAAAAAATGAGCTCAGCCTTTTAAATCCTATAGATATTGCATCTATTTTGGAAACACTTTCAAAAGAAAATACTATAAAGGCTTTCAGACTTCTTTCAAAAGATACTGCCAGTGAAGTTTTTTCATATCTTTCTTCAGAAAAACAGCAGGAAATAATTGAGTCCAGCAGTGATGAAGAACTTGGAAGAATTATTGATGCCATGTTCCTTGATGATACTGTGGACCTTGTTGAAGAGATGCCTGCAGGTGTTGTTGCTAAAATTTTAAAAAATACTTCTGCAGAAAACAGAAAACTTATTAACCAGTTTTTAAAATATCCAGAAGACAGTGCTGGAAGTGTTATGACTGTTGAATATGTTTCTCTAAAGAATGATATGAATATCAAACAAGCTCTTGAAAGAATAAGAGCAAAAGGAATGAAAAATGAAACTATAAACGATTGCTTTGTAGTTGACAAGGAAAGAAAACTTGAAGGGACTGTTCCTATAAGGGAGCTTATTGTCAATCAAGAAGATACTCTTATAAAAGATATTATGACTGACAATTTTGAAAAGGTTCAAGTTGACACAGACCGTGAAATTGTAGCTGACCTTTTCAGACACTATGACCTTTCTACTATGCCAGTTGTGGATATGGAAAACAGACTTGTTGGAATTATCACAATAGATGATATAGTAGATGTAATTGATCAGGAAAATACTGAAGACTTCCAAAAAATGGCTGCAATGGAGCCTTCTGACAAAGAATATTTAAAAGATTCTGTTCTTTCTCTTGCAAAGCACAGAATTTTATGGCTGCTTATTCTTATGATTTCAGCTACAGCTACAGGAACTATAATCAGAAAATATGAAGATACTCTTCAGTCTGTAGTTATTCTTGCTGCATTCATTCCTATGCTTATGGATACTGGAGGAAATGCAGGCTCTCAATCATCAACACTTGTTATTCGTGGACTTGCTCTTGGAGAAATTAAAACAAGTGATGTGTGGAAAATTTTATGGAAAGAATTCAGAGTAAGTATTATAGTTGGATTCACTCTTGCTTTTGTAAACTTTTTAAGAATATTCTATTTTGATAAAATAGGATTTACAATGACTGCCGTTGTGTGCTTAAGCCTTTTTGCCACTGTTGTAATTGCAAAAGTTGTGGGAGGTATTCTTCCTGTTGTAGCAAAAAAATTAAGACTTGATCCAGCTATAATGGCAAGTCCTCTTATCACTACAATAGTTGATGCATGTGCCCTTGTTATATATTTTAAAATGGCAACAATGCTTCTTCATATGAATTAATTTTTTTATTTAATATATAAAGAACCGCTGCAAACTTATTTACAGCGGTTCTTTTTTTATTTCTTATGATTATGAAGTTTCTCTTCTATATCTCTTTTCATTTTATTGTAGTATTTTTCAAGCAGAGCTGCCTTTTCTCCAAATATTATCTGCACTCTGTTTTCCCCTACTTTTATAACACCTTCTGATCCAAGTGCCTCAAGTCTTTCTACATTTATTTTTTTAATATCTGCTGTTTCAAGTCTAAGTCTTGTTATACATGAATCTATCATTAGAAGATTTTCTATTCCTCCAAGTTCAACAAGTACAAGCTTACAGAAATCTTCATCTGACATTTTGCTCGTATCTATTCTCTTTGGTGCTTCTTTTCCATTAAGCCTGTCAGTGAAACTTTTAAACAAACTGGAAAGTCTCCCTTTCTTCTCAGTATTCTTCATAATTTCTCCTCCTCAAAATATTACAATTACCTTATACCTCTATATTAATTTTTTAAAAAATTTCACCTATCATACATCTGGCAGATCCTCCACCATAATATTCTATTGTATGCACATCAGAATGAACTATCTCTGTATCTTTTAAAATTTTTTCTTTCTGTTCATCTGTAAGTGCTCTGTATGCTGTTTCAGACATTACCACAAATCTTTTCCCATCTTTTCCTTTTAATTCAAGAGTATTTCCTAGAAAATTTTTAACCTGTTTCTGAGAAATTTCTACTATTTCTTTTCCACTTTCTAAAAGTTCTCTTTTTACATTTTCTCTTTCAGCTTCATCTTTTATACAGTCAAGACATATAATAGCTCTGTTTTCCCCTATACTCATCATTACATTTGTGTGATATATAGGATAATCATCTTGAAAAGATGAAAATACAACAGGTTTGCACCCTGTCTCTGCACAGAATTTTTTAAATAGTTCTTCATTTGAACGCTGAGACAACGAGCAATAAGCTTTTTTATTTTTTCTGTCTAAGACTATACTCCCCGTACCTTCTAGAAAGATGTTTTCCTCTGCCTTAAGGCTGTAATCAACGATTTTAAGATTTTCTCTTCTAACTATATCATATAGTTTTCCTCTGAATTTTTTTACTTCTTCTCTTCTGTTTTCTGCAAACATAGGATAAAAAAATAAAATTCCTTCTTCATGTGAACTGAACCAGTTATTTGGAAATATACTGTCAGGAGTGCTTGGATTATATGTATCCTGAATAATATTTACCTGAACTCCTTTTTCTGCTATTTTAGCTGCAAGGGCATCAAACTCTTCCAAAGCTTTTTGATTTACTTTGTCCTTATCCTGATTGTCAGAATTCTGATAATGATTGTTCACTGCTGTTTCTGCATTAAAATAAAATTTTGCTGGTCTTACCATTACTATTCTGTTTGTAGTTTGATTATTCATAGTCAGTCTCCTTAAAAATTAGATATTTTTTAAAGCCTTTACCCATAAACAATCTTTGTTTCCCTAAAAAATTTTTTATATTATATCCCTTGCTTTTATTATATCATTATAACTGTTTTTCGTGTAATATTTTTTACTTATTATTTCACTGTTACGCTGTTATAAGTTATTTTTTAAGCTTTTGCAGAACATATATTTTTATATTTTCTAAGACATCATAAGTTTATTAAGGTACTTTCTTATACTGAAAAGTATAAATCCCATAATAAAAAGTATTGTTGAAAGAGATGCAAATATTGTTAAGAAACCAACATTCTGAGTATATCCTGCAACTCTTCCAGAAATAAAACTTGCTACAAACATTGTCATATACCACATTCCCATAAAGAAAGTTGAAAATCTTTTTGGAGCAAGTCTGTTAAACATTGCAATTCCTATAGGAGCTATACAAAGTTCTGAAACTGTATTAAAGAAATAAGCAAGAACTATAAATATCATACCTGCTTTTACTCCATTTTCTGTTCCTCCTGTTGAAATAACAGAAAGTGTCATAAGAGCAAAAGCTGTTCCCATAGAAAAAATTCCAGCTGTCATTTTAACTGGAGTAGTAAATCCTTTACTTCCAAATTTTTTCCATATTTCTGCAATTACAGGAGCAAGAACTATTCCAAGTATTGAATTAAGAGCAGCAAACCATGGAACAGGAACTTGGAAATTTCCTATATTTCTGTTTACATGATCTCTTGCATAAAGAGTTATTGAACTGAAAGACTGATAGAAACTTGTCCAGAATAAAATAACAAAAACAGCTGTTATTCCCATAGCAAGAATTCTTTTTTTCTCACTTTTTGAAAACTTATAAGTAAAAATATTAGTCTTCTCCTGTTCTGAAGTTTTCTTGAAAGGTTTTCTTCCTATTTCTCCAAGATACTTAGGAGCTGTAAGTATGAAAAGAACTGTTCCTGCACAAGCCATAAGCCCTGCTATTAAAAACATCTCTCTGTATCCAAAATGAAGAACTGTTCCTGTTGCATCTCTTACAGCAAAAATTTTATCTGATACAATTCCTGCTGTAAAAGGTGCAAGGAAAGAACCTAAATTTATAAACATATAAAAGATACTGTACGCAACCTCTTTTTTGTTTGGCTCTTCATTTGAAAAAATATTTCCTATAAGACTGCTTCCACTGGCTTTGAAAAATCCATTTCCTATTATTATACACACAAGCCCAAGATATAAAACTTCCTTAACAGGACTATAAAATAAAATTATATCCCCTAAAGCTACAAAAGTTCCTCCAAGTATTACTGATTTTTGCTGTCCAAGATAAGAATCTGCAAGCCATCCTCCTATAAGTGGAGTAAGATGAAGTATTCCTACGAAAGTTCCATAAAGAGCTGTTGCTTCTTTAACTGAAAGACCTATCCCTCCCTGAATAACCTGAGCTGTAAAATAAAGCACCAGAAGAGTTGAAATTCCGTGATATGCAAATCTCTCCCAAACTATTGTCACACACATAAGCCAGAAAGACTTAGGATATCCCTTTCCTTTTTTTGTTTCTGTAAAATTATTATGCATTAAAAACCTCCTAAAAAAATAGTACCTTTTATTATAACCTATTTTTCTTTATTTGAAAATATAAATAAAAACAGGAAAACCAATATTTTTGATTCTCCTGTTATTTGAAATATATTTTATTCTAAAACTGTGATATAATAAATAATATTGAATTTAAAACGGAGGAAAAGGAAAATGGATAAAATTTATGACATCAGTTTTCTTGATGAAAACAAGATCAATGAAATCCTTGAAATCTCAAAAGAAAAATCTAAAGATAAAGAAGAAGTAAGAAGAATAATTGAGAAATCTAAAAAAGCAGAAGGACTTACTCCTGCTGAGGCTGCTGCTCTTTTAAATATAGATGATGAAGAACTTTTAAATGAGATGTTTGAGGCTGCTCATACTGTAAAAGAAAAAATATATGGAAAAAGAATCGTTATGTTTGCTCCTCTTTATGTGAGCAACTACTGTGTAAACAGTTGTAAATATTGTGGATATAAACATGAAAACGATGAACTTTGCAGAAAAAAACTTACAAAAGAAGAACTTATTGCAGAAGTAAAAGCTCTTGAAAAATTAGGGCATAAAAGAATTGCCCTTGAAGCTGGAGAAGATCCTATAAACTGTTCTCTTGACTATGTTCTTGACTGTATAAAAGATATATATTCTATTAAATTTGACAACGGAAATATAAGAAGAATAAATGTAAATATTGCAGCTACAACTGTTGAGAATTATAAAAGACTTAAAGATGCTGAAATAGGAACTTATATTCTTTTCCAAGAAAGTTTCCACAAACCTACTTATGAAGAAGTTCACCTTAAAGGACCGAAAAAAAATTATGACTATCACACAACTGCAATGTTCAGAGCCAGAGAAGCTGGAATTGATGATGTTGGTATAGGAGTTCTTTATGGACTATATGATTATAAATATGAAACAGTTGCCATGATAGTTTATGCTGATGCTCTTGAAAGAATTACAGGTGTAGGACCTCATACTATTTCTGTTCCAAGACTTAGACCTGCAGAAAATGTAACTCTTGAAAATTATCCTCATCTTGTTGCAGATGATGATTTCAAAAAAATTGTGGCTGTTTTAAGACTTGCTGTGCCTTATACTGGACTTATCCTTTCTACAAGAGAAGAAGCTGAACTTAGAGATGAAATCATATCTCTTGGAGTTTCTCAAGTAAGCAGTGGTTCTTGTACAGGTGTAGGAGGATATTCTGAATCTGCTAAAAATACTATGCAGTTTGAAGTAGGAGATAACCGTTCTCCAATGGAAATGCTTGAAAGCTTAATTAAATCAGGATACATTCCAAGCTACTGTACAGCTTGCTACAGACAAGGGCGTACTGGAGACAGATTCATGGAAATAGCAAAAAGTGGAAAAATAAATGTTATGTGTGAAGCGAATGCTCTTATGACTCTTAAAGAATTTCTTCTTGATTATGCTGATGAAAATCTAAGAAAAATAGGAGATGAAGCTATTTCAAAAACTCTTGAAGCTATGCCTGATGAAAGTTTTAAAGAAAAAATAAGAGGATATTTAAAACAAATTGAAAACGGTGTAAGAGACTTAAGAGTATAAACTAATACAAAAAGAGCTGTTGCTAATTTACTGCAGCAGCTCTATTTTATATAAAATATTTATTTTTTTATTACCCCTTTTATTCCTCCTGAAACTAATACAGCTATATCATTAAGAGTTGCAGGAAGGGTAAAGTTTCCTGAAAGAGCAATATATTTAGGTCTCCATTCAGGATTAAATTTATTTTTAAAGTTTTTAAGTCCAAGGAAATTATAAAAATTTCCTCCGTTTTTAAAAATAAATGAACCTAACTTATTCCATAATGAAGTACTTCCTTTATATTCAAGTCCTGAAAGAGGAGCCATTCCAAGATTGAATCTTTTATAGCCTTCATTTTTTCCCCATAGCATTATATTTATAAATAAAAATTCCATAGAATCCACAAGAGCTTTTTCATTATATCTCATAAGGTCTATTGAAAGTTCGTCTCTGTTATAAGTTTCCCAAAGATTTGCAAAAGCTGTGATTTCTCCATTAACTTTAAGAACTGCTGTTCTGAAATTTTTCAGATATTCCTCATCAAATTTTCCAAGAGAAAATTCTTTTTCTGCACCGTTTTTATTTTTAAGCCAGCTGTCAGATATTTCCTTAAGTTCATGTTTTACACTTTCAAAATCAACAACTTCAAAGACTATTCCAGATTTTGTCCCTCTGCTGAAAGTATATCTTAATTTTCTTTGAGAAGGGCCTTCAAGAGTAAACTTAGTAAGATCAACAACAGCTTCTTCTCCTATCTTGAAAAGTTTCAGCCCTAAATCAAGATAGTAATTAAGGTAATCTTTTCCGACCTCATAAAAAGCGATATTATAACCACTTCTTCTGCTTATGTTATAAAAATCCCATATTATTTCTCTTATACATTTTTCATCTCCTACAGGATCTCCCATAACAATAAGTCTGTTGCTGCTTTTTCCATACATAATAAAAGCTGTTTTTTCTTCATTAAAATATATATATTTATCATTTAGAAGAGCAAGGTTTGCATTTGTGTGCTGAGAATATTTCATTATTTCTTTAAGCTCTTCCTGAACATCAGAGCTTTTTATCTTATCTATCTGTATAACTGGACGGAACATTCTTAACATTAAAAATGAAATAAATATTACAACACTTACAAGGGAAGCTCTCATAAACATTGGTGCTCCATTATTATGAAGGGTAAACTGCCACCACATTTCATCTGTGTATTTCACTCCCTTAAATGAGAATATTCCTACTCCTATTGAAAAAACTATAACAGCACCTATAGAAATAAGCCATTTCATATTTATATCTTCATTAAATATTGAAGATTTTCTATAAAATTTATCTCTTTCAAAAAGCAAGAATATAAGAGTCACAGAAAGCACAAAGAAAATAGGATAATGAAATCCTTTAAATATCAGAAATATATTTCCTAAAGAGATTAAAATCACTGTAAGAAAATACGCTGCATCAAGTCTTCTTTTAAGTCCATAAGCTAAAATAAGAAGAAGTGTTCCTGTAATGCTTGCCAGAAGATGAGATACAATTATCACATTTTGTGGAAGAAGTCTTGTAAGAATTTTTATATGTGCAAAATTTGGAGGAAGTGCCCCTGAAAAAAGAAGCAGTGCTCCTGAAGTAAAAACTAAAATTGACAATACTTCAAGGGATACATTTACCATCATATTGCTTATAAAGTTTCCAAATCCTTTTAGTGAATCTCTCATACGAAGCATTTTATAAAATACAAATGATACAAATGCTATTACAAAAGGTGCAAGATAATAAAGAATTCTGTAAACAATAAGTATTGCTACAACCACATCACTTGAATAATAATTATTAAGAAGTTTTACAAAAGTTACATCAAAAACTCCCAGTCCTCCAGGGATTGTACTTAAAACACCAAGAACCTGAGCACACATAAATATTGAAAGAAATATTCCAAAATTTATATCTGAAGGAGGCAGGAAAAGATATAGAATATTACTTACAAGAAGCCAGTCACATAATCCCAAAAGAAATTGTATAAATATATCTTTTGGTTTCAGCTGTTTCTTTTTAAGAAAATAAAATATAAAAAACATTCCTGCAAGAATTGCAGCAACTCCTATATAAAAAGTACTTTCTATTACAAAATCAAATCTTGTCAAATCATTTGGATAAATTATCTGAGATATTCCTCCTACAAGAAGAACACCTATAAGAAAACTTAAATATACATTTTTTATAATATTTAAAATAGATTTATAATTTATATCCCATAAAGAATAAAGATTTATTCTTATACTTGTTGAGCTCAGCCCTGAAAGTCCTATGAAATTTGCAAAAGCATAGCTTATAAATGAAGTAAACATTATTTTTTTCTTTTCCAGTTTTATATTTGTAATATTAAAAGCTAAAAGCTCATATCCTGTAAGAATAAGATAATTAAGTATTACAAGAAATACTGCCAAAACTAACTTATAAGAAGGAATTCTCATAAGTGCTTCTTTTATGCTTCCCATACTATAACTTTTAAGTTCATGATAGATAAAAAACAGCATAATAAAAACTACTGCTGTCTGAACAATCATTCCCACTTTTTTTAAATTTAACTTTAACATAAACTCTCCTTGCTGTGACTTTTTTTAAAATTATATTTTAACAAAAACTCCCTGCATTTTAAATTATTTTTCCGAGCAGGGAGTTTTTATCTTTTATTTGGAAGAAAATCGTTTATTTATTACTTATTTTACACAAAGAACATGGTAAACACCATCTATAACCTCTGTTCCTTCTGTGTCATGTTCAAATCCAGGGAAAGCATGATCCCAAAGAGAAAGAGCCTTAAGATATTTTATCTGAGGACTGTTTTCATCTCCAAAATTTTCTCCTGAAATAAGCATTGGGATTCCAGGAGGATATGGAATTACAGAGTTGGCTGCTATTCTTCCTACAAGTTTTTCTGCAGGAACAAGTTCAACTTCATTACTTACTATTTTATTATATGCTTCTCTTGGTGTGATAACTGGTTCAGGAAGAGTTGAGTAAGCTTCATTTAAAACTTCTCCAGGATTATTTGCTCTTAAATATGCAAACATCTTGTCACCTAAATCTTTTACCCCCATATTTTTATATATGTCTTTGTATTGTTCAAAAAGTTCTGGAAGAACTTCTGCAAGAGGTGCATTTCTATCATAGTATTTTTTAAATTCAGAAAGAACACTTACAAGAGTTCCCCATTTTCCTTTTGTAACTCCCATTGAGAATAGGAACATAAGTTGGAAATCTGTTGTTCTTGTAGGAACTATTCCAAATCTGTTAAGATATGCTGACACTAAACTTGCAGGAACACCTTTTTCAAGAAGTTTTCCGTCATCTCCCATTCCAGGAGTAAGGATACTTACTTTAATAGGATCAAGCATACACCAGTCTTCCTGAAGATTTTTAAATCCATGCCATGTATCTTCAGGGTGCATTATCCAGAAATTCTGATTTTTTGCTAGAACTTTTGTATCTGCTTCAAAGAAAGGAACTGTTTTTCCTGATTTTGCATCGTGATAAGTTTCAGCATTCCAAGGTTTAAAGAACCAATCTTTTTCTTCTTGATAATGGTTGTATAATTTTCCCATAACTTTACGGAATTCAACTGCTTCTTCCACAACTTCACTCATAAGTGATTTTCCTGATTCTCCGTCCATCATTGCTGTTGCTATGTCATTTGAAACTGCAATAGCATAAAGAGGAGATGTAGTTGCATGCATCATATATGCTTGATTAAATCTTCCTTCATCCATAGGTTTTTTACCATATCTTACATGAATAAATGAACCTTGTGAAAGTGCATTTAAAAGTTTATGTGTTGAGTGAGTGGCAAATATTGTAGGTCCGTTATTATCCTTTTTAGGTTCTCCTCTCATAGCATAGTGATTTTTATATACATCATTAAATCTTGCATATCCATACCATGCTTCATCAAAGTGAATAATATCTGATGATTTTTCAAGAAGTTTTTCTACCTTTTCAGCATTATATGTAACTCCGTCATAAGTACAGTTTGTTACAACTGTATATACTCCCTTATCATTTTCTTTTCCTCTTGATTTTATAAGAGGGTTATTTTTAATTTTATCTTTTATTGTATTTTCTTCCATTTGTTCAGGAAGGATAGGACCTATTATTCCATATCTGTTTCTTGTAGGAGTCATATAAACAGGAAGTCCTCCTCCAAGAATAAGTCCTTGTTCTATTGATTTATGACAGTTTCTGTCAGCTATAACAATATCATTGTCTTTAATACAAGCCTGCATTATTGTTCTGTTTGAACCTGATGTTCCTCCAAGAACAGAGTAAGTTCTGTCTGAACCAAATACTTTAGCTGCATATTCTTCTGCATCTCTGAAATATCCAGTATGGTCAAGAAGTGAACCAAGTTCAGCTCTTTCTATTCCCATATCTGTTCTGAAAAGATTTTCTCCATAGAAATCATAGAATTTTTTACCTACTGCTGTTTTAGTAAATCCTACTCCCCCTTGGTGTCCAGGAGCTGCCCATGAATATTCTGCTTTTTTCTCATAATTCATAACAGCTTTTGCAAGAGGTGGTAAAAGTTGTTTTCTATATCTTTCTATTGCAGCTGAAATACGCTCCATTGTAAATACAGGAGAATCTTCAAGAATCCATACATATTCACTTATATCTCTGAATGTTTCGGCTTTTAATGAATCCACTGCTTTTTCATTTTCAGCAAGTAGGAACACCGGAACATTCTCCTGTCTTGTATGAAGATTTTTAATAAATCTTTCTAATTTTTCTTCCTGACCTTTTACTCCATGTTTTGAATCCCAGTCAACTAAAAGGCAGTCTATATTTTTATCTACTTTTATTACATTTTCAGCATCTTCTAAAGAATCAGCTGTTACAATCTCAACGCCTCTTTTTATAATTTCTTGTTTAAGATTTTCAAGAACTCCTTTTATACTGCTTTCTTCATCTGTTTTTATATTATGCACCAGCAGTATTTGATACATTTCTCCTTCTAAGTTTTTCATTCTTCATCACTCCTTCTGTAAAATTAATTCATGTTTAATTTTCCTGAAACTAAAAGTATAAAAGATATTATTCCAACTGCTCCAAGAACAAAAGCGATAAATTTGTCTTTTCCGGCAAAAATATTATGACCTCCCACTTCTTTTTGTGAATATGCATAAACAGCTATTCCAAGAGAGAATATTGTTGTTGATATAAGAAGCAGTTCTGCTTTTGATGAAAACAGAAGCCATATTGTAAAAATACATGCAACAAGTCCTGATACAAAGGCTATTCTTATTTTTCCTTTTCCTGTTTCCTTAAGATTTTTATTTCTTACCTCTTTAAGTAAGAAAAGTGTACTTGCTGTATAAGGAGGCAGAATCATAAGACCTGTTATATCTACAAGCAGAAGCCAAGCATTTGTACTGTATAAAACAATAAACATTGCTAGCTGCATAGCTATTGTTGACATTAAAAGAGATGCTGTAGGAGTATCATTTTTATCTGTTTTTACTAAGAATTTTGGAAATACTCCGTCTTTTGCTGCTATATAAGGAACTTCAGCTGTTATGATTGTCCATGACAACCAACATCCAAGAAGTGCTATTATTATTCCCACATTAACAAATGTTGCTCCCCATTGTCCTACAATAGCTTCAAGAACATAAGCTGTTGACGGATTAGGAAGGTATGCAAGTTTGCTTTGGTGAAGTACACCAAAAGAAAGTATTGATAAAGCAGAGAATATTATAATACATATAAGTATTCCAAGAAGTGTTGCCTTACCTACATCTTTTGGATTTCTCGCTCTTCCTGAAAGAACTACTGCCCCTTCAAGACCTATAAAGCACCATAATGTAATAAGCATTGTACTTTTTACCTGTTGAGTAAGAGGTCCTAAATGTTCTATTTTTCCAAGCATATCATATGAAGCTATATGAGGATTAAATCCTTTTGCAAAGAAAAATAATATAACCACAAGAACTAAAAGTTTTGCAAATGTTGCAATATTATTTAAAAATGTAGCCTTTGTAACACCGCAAATTACTATAAAGTACATAAGCCATATAAATGCTGATCCTCCAATAAAGGACTGAATATTATGCCCATTAAAGACAGGATAGAAGTACCCTATTGTCTGCATTAGCAGCACTGCAAAAGCAACATTTCCAAAGATAGAGCTTAGCCAATATCCCCAAGCTATTTCACAACCTACAAATTTTCCAAATCCAGCTCTTGCATAAGAATAAATTCCTGAATGAAGTTCTGGATTATTGTCTGATAGTATGCTGAAAGTATTAGCAAGGAAATATATACCAACAGCTGTAACTATCCATGAAACTGTAACCCCTATAAACCCTGCATCAATACTCATATTTGATGGAAGATTAAATATTCCTCCTCCTATCATAGAGCTGACGACAATGGCTATAAGACCAATAAGACCAAGTTTGTTATTCTCTTGTTCCATATACACCCTCCGCAAATTTTAATATATTTTCTAACAATGCCCTTTTGATGTTTTTATTCAGTTAAAAGTTTAAAAGAAAAATTTGATTTTTTCAGGAAATATATCTAAAATGACATTTTTCATAAATTTATAAAGTAAAATATTTTTATAAAAATTTTTTACTTTTTTTATTTTTTTACTATTTTTTTATAATTTTTTGTTTTTTTATTTTATCTTAAAAAATATATAAAATTTTTCTTTTAAAAGAGCATTTTTTTAATTTTAAAGGTCAAAAATAAACCACTTCTTTTCACAGTTTATAAAAAAATAGTGTAAAAATTAATTTTATGATATAATATAATCTAGACAAAAATTTATACAAGGAAACTGGGTTTTAATGAGTACATTTAATGAAAAAAATTATAAAAGCGAAAAAGAAATTTATTTTATGCTTAAAATTGATAAAAATGGAGGATATATAAGTCCTGTCACAAGATCTGGAAAAAAAATAGATTCCTTTGAATATTATCACATTGAAGATGAAAACATTAAAAGTGTAATTTCTCTTTTAAGTGAAGTACAAGAAGATGATTTTTTTATAGACTGGGAAAAACAAAGCACTTCCCATGTTTATCTTGATGACTTTTATGATCTTTCAGAAAATCTTAAAAATATTGAAAATTTTGTAAATGAAGATTTCCAGAAAATAGTATGGAGTCTTTCAGATAATGAACTTACTTTAAAAATTGAAGAAATAGAAGATGATCCTGAAAAGCTTAAACCTTCTATTCTTTTAAATAAAAAATATACAGATTTTCAGATTATTTCAGATGGACTGATTTACAGAAAAGGAGTTCTTTACTGTTTCAGCCTTATTGATGAAGATCTTGAAATGCTTAATGAAAAAATAGACATCATAAATAAAAATGAACTTGAAGCATTTCTTACTCTTTCACATCATTATTTAAAAAATATATCTTTTGACTATATGGGATATTCTACTGAAACACAGAGAGATATAAAGGGAATACCTCAGATTACAATAGAAAAAATATCTCAGGACAACAGTCTTTATCTTAAGGTTGACTTAGTCTTTTCTACAATAACACAAAATTTTATCTCAGCAAATGAAATAAGTGAAATTGTTATTGTAAACCATCTTGAGAAAAAAATATATATATGTAATCCTTCAGGAGATATAAATCTTGCTGTTGGAGATGTCACTACTTCTCTTGCAAAGCATCAGAAAAAAGTTGGAAAAACTTCATCTTTCTTTGTTGATGATGATAATCTTATTATCATAAACGAAAAAGTTGCAAAAGAATTTGTTACAAAAGAGCTTCTTCAACTTGCAGGAAAATATAAAGTTGTAGGAACAGACAAACTTAGTAAATATAATATAAAACCTGTAAAACCTAAACTTATTGGAAAACTAAATCATTCAATAGATTTCCTTGAAGGAGAACTTCAGCTTGAAATAGGAAAAGAAAAATTCGGACTTCTTGATGTCCTTTCAAAATTAAAAAAAGATTCTTATATAGTTCTTGCTGATGGTACAAATGCTGTTATCAATAAAAAATATATTGAAAAACTGGAAAAAGTATTCAAAAAAGTTGATGGGGAAAAAGTTAAAATTTCTTTCTTTGATCTTCCTATCATAGATGAACTTATTGAAGATAAAATTTTAAGGCAGCAGGTTAATAAAGGAAAAGAGTTTTTTAAAGGGATAAATAACATAGAAAATTATAAGGCCCCTCTTCCTAATTTAAATGCAAATTTAAGAGAATATCAGGAATATGGTTATAAATGGCTTTGTTATCTTACAGATAATAATCTTGGAGGATGTCTTGCTGATGACATGGGACTTGGTAAAACACTTCAGGCTATAGCTCTTATTACAAGAATTCATGCAGGAAAAAAGAAAAAAAGAAGTCTTGTAGTTATGCCAAAAAGTCTTATTTATAACTGGGAAAGTGAGATACAAAAATTCAGCCCTTCCCTTGTAACAGGAATATACTATGGAAATGCAAGAGATATTTCTGTTTTTAAAGAATGTGAAGTTATTCTTACAACTTATGGAACAATAAGAAATGACATAGAAAAAATTAAAAAATATAAATTTGAGCTTATCATTCTTGATGAGTCTCAAAATATAAAAAATACAAATGCACAAACAACAAAAGCTGTTATGCTTTTAAAAGGAAACAACAGAGTTGCACTTTCTGGAACTCCTGTTGAAAATAATCTTGGAGAACTTTACTCCCTATTCAGATTTTTAAATCCTCCTATGTTTGGAACTGCTGATGAATTTAACAGATATTATGCAGGACCTATACATAAGGAAAATGATAAAAATGCTATTGATGAACTTAGAAAAAAAATATATCCTTTCATTCTTAGAAGGGTTAAAAGAGATGTATTAAAGGATCTTCCTGACAAAATAGAAAAAACTCTATATGTGGAAATGAATCCAGAGCAAAGAAACTTCTATGAAGAAAGAAGAATGTATTATTATAATATGGTGCATGAAAATATAAGAGAAAAAGGAATTGGAAAATCTCATATTTATGTACTTCAGGCACTAAATGAATTAAGACAGCTTACAAGCTGTCCTGAAAGTAAAAATTCACACATTGTTTCAAGTAAAAAAGAAGTCGTTGTGGAAAATATTCTTGATGCTGTTCAGAATAACCATAAAGTTCTTGTTTTTGCAAACTATATCCATTCTATTGAAGCAATATGCAGACAGCTTAAAAAGAATGGAATTAAATATCTTTCAATGACAGGAGCTACAAAGGACAGACATATTCTTGTAGACAAATTCCAAAATGACAATGAATATAAAGTTTTTGTAATGACACTTAAAACAGGAGGAGTAGGGCTTAACCTTACTGCTGCAGATACTATATTTATTTATGATCCTTGGTGGAATAAAACTGTTGAAAATCAGGCTGTTGACAGAGCTTACAGACTTGGCCAGGACAGAACCGTATTTTCTTACAAAATTATTCTGAAAGACAGTATTGAAGAAAAGATTTTAAAGCTTCAGGAAACAAAAAGTAAGCTTGTAGAAAATCTTATTTCAGAAGAGGGAACAGCAGCAAAAATTTTAAGTGAAGATGATATAGAATTTCTTTTAGGTAAATAATGAAAGCGAGAGATGATTATGGCAATAAGCAAAACAAGATTTCGGGAAGCACTAAATAGATTTTATACCAAAGATGAACTTTTCAGACTTTTTAAAACATATTTCCTTAATTGGATTGCAGAAGGTTATATTGGAAGCAATCTTGGATTATTTGAAATTTCTCTTATAACTGCTGATAGCAGTAAGAATAAATTTCTTGATCTGATTGAACAAGTTTTTTCAAAAAAAGAAGTATTTCTTACTATATTCAATACTTTCCCAAAAGATATACAAGATATGTTTACAACTATTGCATGGGAAGGCAGAATGCCTATAACTGACAGAGAAAAATTTCAGGAAGCAGGAAAAGAATTTGCAGCTTCTATTGATTTAAAAGATGAATACCTTTTCTTTAAAATAGGAGAGGGAGTTAAAAAAAATGAATATCTTTATATTGATAATGACATAATAAGAATGTACAGACCTTTTCTTCCTCAGATAAGAGACTGTTACATCTATTCTGTTCCTGAAAATCCAAAACTTTTAAAAGATAATAATGAAAACTGTATTGTTGAAAATCTTACAAGCTATTTTAATTTTTTCAATGATGGAAGGCTTCAGCTTTCAAGCAGTGGAAAACTTTTAAAAGCTTCTAAAAATGATATGTGCAGATACTGTAATATAAAAGAATATTATACAGATGCAAAAGACCTTGATTTTCTTAAAACAGAAACTATAGCTCTTTTCTTTTTCCTGATGAAAAAAGAATTTCTTACAAGAGAATATTTCAGAATAACAAATCTTAAAAATATTATTCTTGATTTTCTTAACGGAAAAAATATTAAAAGTGAAAATTCTGTTTATGTAGGACTTTATCTTAATTATCTTAAGGGTGTAAAGAAAATTGATAAAGATAATGAAGAGATAAAAAGAGCAATAGGAAGTGTAAGAGATGCTCTTCTTGAAATGCCTGATGATAAACCTGTTTCTGTAGAAAACATTATAAAATATATTCTTTACAGAGATAAATTTATAGAAATTCTTGATATCAATGATGTTTATGAAAACATTTATATTAATGAAGCTAATTATGAAAGAACAAAAATCCTTTCATATTTTAAATACAAGGCTTATATAATTGAGCCTTTTATCAAATCAATACTTTTCATCTTAAGTGCTCTTGGAGTTCTTGAAGTTTACTATGATCTTCCATCTGAAAATAATGCTCTTTATTTAAAGCATGGTTATCTTTCAAAATTTGATGGATTAAAAGCAGTTAAATTCACTGCTCTTGGAAAATATATATTTGACAGACAAGAAAAATATGATTTCAAAGAGGAAGAAGAGGGAACAGCAGTTCTTGAAGATGACAGACTTATTATAACAATAATAGGAGATTCTCCTGTTAAAGTTCTTTTCCTTGAAAGTATAGGAATAAGAATAGCTGATAATAAATTTAAAATAACTCAGGAAAGTTTCTTAAAGAAAGTTTCATCAAAGAAAGCTCTTTTAGAAAAAATAGATGAGTTTAAAAAGAAAATACAATATGAATTAAATGATTTATGGAAAAACTTTTTTGAGGAGTTACTGAAAAGAATGGAATATGTACAGCTTGTTCCTGAATACAGAGTTATAAAACTTGAACAGGATAAAAATTTAATAAGTATTATTACTAAAGACAGAAGACTTTCAAATATTATTTTGAAAGCTGAAAACTTTCATATTTTAATTAAAGAAAGCGATATTGAAAAACTTGCTGAAGTTCTTAAAGAAAATGGATACTTCTTTAATTTTTAATATTATCTTCTAACTTAAAAAATCTTTTTTATAGAGCTGTTGTAAACCTATAAAAATAAAATTTTATCTTGTGAAAATATTTTTTATTTATATTGTTCGTTTCACTAAAAATGACAAACTCGGACTTTGTCCTCAAACATGTCATTTTTCAGCGTTCAACTCACTTCATAAATTACAAAAATATTTTCAATATTCTAAAATTTTATTTTAATAGATTATATAATGCAACAGCTCTATAAAAAATAAATTATTTCATCTCTTCTTTAAGTTGATTTACCCAGTTTACAATTCTTTCTTCTGTAAGTTCTTTCTGATTTTTATCATCTATTGCAAGGCCTATGAATTTTCCTTTTTCAACACTTCTTGATTCTTCAAATTCATAACCTTCTGTTGAAGTTTTTCCTATTAAATTTATATTATTATATTTTATATATGTATAAAGAACACACATTCCATCAACAAAAGTTTTTCCGAAAAACTCCTGATCTCCTACACCTATAAGAGCAACTTTTTTTCCACCAAAATCTCTGCTTCCAAGAAATTTAAGATGCCCTTCCCAGCTTTTTTGAACATCTCCTCTATTCCAGCTTGATGTAGCAAATATAAGCATATCGTAATTATCAATCTTATCTTCTATTTCAGATACATTCATTACATCTGCACCAAGAAGCTCTCCTGCTCTTTCAGCCACTCTTTTTGTAACTCCTGTTGTACTTCCGTAGAAAATTCCTATTTTCATGATTTTGTTTCCTCCTGATTTGTCTTTCTTAAAAAATCATTATATCATATAGACGGGAAAAATACTAAAAGTGTGCAAAAAAATTTTTTTCATAGAATAATTTTATTTCTCCAGTTTATGATATAATTATAGTAAGGAAATTTTAAGGAGGATATTATCTTGGTTTACTTTTTATATGGGGACATCCCTCTACAGCTTAAATACGATGAACTTTTGAAAAAAATAAAAGAGGAAAATCAAAATATTCCTGAACAATATTTTGATATAACCCAAGATGAAACTGATGATATTTTTCAGGCTCTTTCTACAAATTCTATGTTTATTCCAAAATCTCTTATTGTTATAAGAAGGCTTGAAAAAATGAAAGGGCTTAATGCTTTTATAAAATCTTTAGGAGAATTTAACTACTCACAAAAGATTATAATTTTAATCTATGAAGAATCTCTTAACGACTATGGAAAAACAGTAAATCCTCTTGAAAAAGCTCTTACTATGAAAAATCTTGAAGCTGTTGCTAAACTTATTCCTGCAAGAAAAGAAACAGAAAAAAAGTCACTTCAGTTTTTCGTAGAAAAAGAACTTAAATGTACAGAATATGAAGCTGAAAAATTTATTGAAATGGTAGGAGAAGATTTTCTCAAAATCAAAAATGAAATAGCAAAGGTTGAAAATTTTCTAAATGGAGAACCTTTTAAACTAGAAAAAATAAAGCATATTCTTTCTATAAATACAGAATATAATCTTTATAAACTTGTTGAAAGTTTTATTTATAATAAAAATGTAAAAGAACTTATTGAACATTTAAGAGCTGAAAAAAATTATATGCTTTTTCTTAATATTTTAGGAGAAGAACTTACTACATTGCTTAAATTAAAAGATCTTCTTCAAAGGGGAATCATAAGCACAGGAATGTCTTATAATAAATTTAAAGCTGATATTTACCCAAATATAAAAAATCATTTCAGAATAAATAGTTTTAGAATCAGTGCTGAATACCCTCTGTTTTTAAAATTCAAATATCTTGATCTATATTCTGCTGAATTTTACAAGAGAAAAATGAAAGATACTCTTGTTGTTGAATATAAAATAAAAACAGGACAAATTGACGATGCAACTGGAATAGAAAAATTTATTCTTGAATTTTTTATTTAATATATATAGTATATAATCACTGGATTTTTCCAGATTATATAAAAAATTTTTATAGTCTGCATAAGCAGTTAAAAGGGAAGAGGAGTGAGATTCTCCCATGGTCCCGCCACTGTGATGATGATGAAAGTAGAATACCACTGAAGATTTTTCTTTGGGAAGGACTGCCAGTAAAATGACTCTAAATCAGGAGACCTGCTATAAAAATATATGTTTTACTGCCTGCGAGGACAGGAGAGGTAATGACTTTTTTAGTCATGGACTTCTCTCAATTTTAATTGGGAGTTTTTTTAATTCCCTAAATTTTATGAGGAGGTTTTTATGAGAAAATTATTTGCAGCACTAATGCTTACAGCTGCCATTTCAGCAGCTGCATCTGGTGAAGAAGGAGGATTTGTGAAATCTGATTTTTACAAAACAATGGGAAAAAATGATAAGGCATCTGTTCTTATGGTGCATTTTGGTACTACTTTTGACGACACAAGAAAAAATACCATTGATGCAGTAAACTCTGAAGCTGAAAAAGAATTTCCAAAAATGGAAGTAAGAGAAGCGTACACATCAAGAATTATTATGAGAAGGCTTAAAGACAGAGGAATTGTAAAAGATAATCCTGCTGAAGCTCTTGATAGACTTGCAGCTGAAGGATACACTCACATAATAGTTCAGCCTACAAATATAATCAACGGAGTTGAAGCTAAAACTCTTGAACAACAGCTTGATATGTACAAAGATAAATTTAAAGAAGTAAGAATAGGTTCAGCTCTTCTTACAACTCCTGAAGATTACAAATCTGTTGCAGAAATTATAAACAAAGAAACTGGAAAACTTGCTGATGATGAAGCTGTTGTTCTTGTAGGACACGGAACACATGACAGTGGAAATGCAGCTTATCCTGCTATGGATTATACTGCAAAATCTATGGGATATAAATTCTATGTTGGAACTGTTGAAGGTTTTCCTGAATTTGATGATGTTGTAAAAGGACTTAAAAAAGATGGAATTAAAAAAGTTGTTCTTATGCCATTTATGTTTGTAGCAGGAGATCATGCTAATAACGATATAGCTGTTGACTGGAAAGAAGCTCTTGAAAAAGAAGGATTTACAGTAAAAGTTAAACTTACAAGCCTTGGTATGATGGAAGATATAAGAAAAATGTTTATTGAACATGCTAAATTTATGCTTGAAAATAAAAAAGAAGATATGATTTCAAAGAAACTTTTTTACAGCACACAAAAAGACTAAGTAAAAATATTATATAATAATACAGAGGGACTGTTGAAAATATTATAGAAATAAAATTTTAGAATATTGAAAATATTTTTGTAATTTATGCAGTGAGTTCGGAAGTGCAGGAGACAGAGGACTACTAAGGAGTCTGACGACTAGCAATCCCGACGAACCAAGAAATTTTATTTATTAAATTTCTTGGTTTGTTCCTCACTGAAACGAACAATATAAATAAAAAATATTTTCACAAGATAAAATTTTATTTTTATAAATTAGAAAATTCAACAGTCCCTTTTATTTATATCTAATTTTAACCATCTTTACCTTTACTATACAAAAAAGTAATACTTGCTTTTTTTACTGGACTTTTTAATGGAATTGTACTATTATGTATACGCTAAATATATATGTATATTATCTGTTCTATTTATTTTTTTTATTTTATTCTTTAGTATTATTGGAGGGTTGGTTCAATATGTTTTTTCACAATGTAATAGCTGATGCTCTGACTTTAATTGCTATCCTTAACCCATTCGGAAATGTTCCTCTTTTTGTAAGCATGAGTGATGGAATGGACAGGGAAGTTCGTGCAAAACTTTTTAAAACGATAGCACTTACTGGTTTCTGTATTATGCTTATTTTTGGTTTTGTTGGAGAGTTTCTTATGAAAAATCTTTATAAAATAGAGATGAAGGAACTTAGAATAGCTGGAGGATTTCTTCTTGCAGGTCTTGCTTTCAGAAACATTCTGTTTCCACCTAAAAAAGCAAAAGATAATGATCTGCTTTCAATGACACCTGAAGAACAGGTTAAACAAGGTGTTATTCCTATGGCTTTTCCAATGATGGTAGGGCCCGGAAGTCTTGCAACAATGCTTATTGTAAAATCTCAGACAGGAATGGTTCAAAGTACTCTTTCACTTATAATAGCATTTTCTGTTATTGGATTTATCCTTTATATAGGTACTTTTCTTGAAAAACTTCTTGGAAAACTTGTTCTTTATATTCTTTCAAGAGTCATGCAGGTATTTATAATGTCAATAGGAGTAAGAATTTTTATATCAGGAGTTCTTGATGTAATTGCTAAAAACAGATAAATAATATAAAAACGGGCTGTTATTAAACAGCCCGATTTATTTTATTAACCTTTTAAATTATAGATTTCCTTTTTTAATTGCGATTACTATAGTAGTTATTAATCCTCCCCATACTACACCGCAACCTATAAGCATCATTATTATTGCACCAGCAGTCATAATTTTCCTCCTTTGCAGATTAAATTATTAATCAATAGATTTTTCCCATGGTTTTTTGTAGAAAATAGTTGCTGTCACAAGCATTATTGCAATTGTTCCCCAACCAAATACAAGTTTTGCAGTAGTCATGCTTGTAAATCCGCTTATTAAGTTTGATATAACTGTAATTCCAAGAACGATAGGAGTTACATATTTTAATAAGAAGTTAAATAATTTTCCAATTTTGAAATCAGAGAATTCGTTCGCATCTTCTCTTATTCTTTCAAGTCCATAAAGTTTAGCCATAAGCACTGTTTCAAGAAGTCCTGAAGTTGCTATAATATAGTTTCCTACATGGGCATCAACTATATCAAGAATATAGTTAAATCCTGCATAAGTTGAGAAGCAAGCACTTCCTATAAATCCAACTACAGATATGATTGATACTAGTTTCTTTCTGTCTATGTTAAATTTATCCATAACAGATGCTGCAAATGATTCAAGCATTGAAATACTTGAAGAAAGACCTGCTATAAATAGACAGAAGAAGAATAGGAATCCTATTAATCCTTGTAATACTGTATTAGAAGTTATTGTTGATACTGCTATTGGGAAAGCTATGAAGGCAACTCCTGCACCGCTTCCGAAAGAGTCAAATCCAACACCCATTTTTGTAACAAGGTGTCCAAGTGTAGAGAATACTGTTATACCAGCAATTATGTCAAATGACGCATTTGAGAATACTGTCATAAATGAACTGTTTACTATATCCCAATCATCAGGAATATAAGATCCATAAGCTATCATAACTCCAACTGCAAGAGTTGTAGAGAAGAATACTTGTGCATAAGCAGCAACCCAGATATTAGGATTTGCTATTTTGCTGAAATCAGGTGTAAATAATGTATTAAGACCAAGTATTGAACCATCAAGTCTTACAGAGTTAATCATAAATATTACCATCATAACCATAAGTACTGGAGTGAAAACTTTAGAACATTTTTCTATTCCACCAGATATACCATTTTTAACGATTATCCAGTTTCCAAGCCATACAACGATTACAAAGCTTAACATATACTTACTGATTCCTGCTGCTAAGTCAAAAGGCCCTGACGCACTTCCTGCAATCATTCCCATTATAGGACCAGGATTTGACATCCAGTTTACTACACCAAAAGCATGTAATAAAGACCATACCATAAATACAACAGATACAGAAATAATTGTACTGTAGAACATCATTACAACTATCGGTACCATTACTTGAAGCCAACCAACCCATTCATACTTCTTTCCAAGCATTCTGAAGGCTTTTGTTGATCCTCCTCTAATTTTTCTACCATATTGATATTCTAATATCATTAATGGTACTGCACAAGTAAATAGAGCTACTATGTAAGGGAAGAAAAATGCTCCTCCTCCGTTTTTATAAGCTTGGAACGGGAATCTCCATAAGTTTCCAAGTCCTATTGCTGCCCCTACTGCTGCATAAATAAATCCTTTTCTGCTTTGCCATAATTCTCTTGCTTCAGCCATGATGATAGACCTCCTTAAGATTAAAATCATAGTTTTTTATAAAATAATTTTATAAAGGAAAACCCATAAACTTTCCATGTTTTCTTTATAAAAGTTCTTCCGGAATATCATTATTAAGTTGTTGCTATGTAGAATTGTGTTTCGCTGTTACTGTCCTGTACTTAAATATCTGTAAATTGTCTTTTCAGAAGTATGGAATCTCTTTGCCAGTTCACCAACACTTCCTTTAAGATGAAATATACCTTTCTGGTTAAGTTGTTTCACTATTTCTATTTTTTCTGAAGTATTCAATGCATCTATTGGCTTTTTCAAATTATTGAAATATTGATTAATAACATATTGTGCATATTCTTCTATAGTTCCAAGTTCATCAACTTCATCAGATTCTTTAGCAATATTTCTTTCATCTCCTCCTGTTATGGCTTTTAAAAGCCCATTAAGGAAATTCGCTGCTCCTATCATATTTGAAATATCTATTCTTATATTAAAGACACCTCTTAGATTTTTTTTACTGTCTTTTATAAAAAAGGTAGATACTCTGAACAGCTGTCCGTCATTTGCTTTTCCTGGAAAATTTGTTACAAAATTAAGATCTGGATCTTCATCTTTTGCATATTTTTCCAAAAGCTTTCCAAGTGTTTTCGGAATAGAACTTCCCATTTCAAAGCTGCAGTTTGAAGATTTAGAAATAAGTTCTCCTTCTTTACTTTTTTCAAAACTATAAAGAGTTATTTCTGCTATATCCCCAAGTGTCTTTTCAAGGAAGTTTATTATTATAGTATAATATTCAAAGCTGTCATTAAAAGTCATTGTCTTGCCTCCCGTTTTTAATTGATAAGAATTTTTTCTTGTAATATTTTTTCTCCGAGAAGTATTTCTAACTTTTATATTCTTAAGTATAATACATTTTTCTAATAAGTAAAATATATAATATATATGATAAAAATGTAAAATATGAATCTAAATACAAACACTTCTTTCATAAATTAAATATTAAGTCTCAAATTAAGCCGCTTTTAAATATAAAGTACTGCTTTTACATACTTTTTCTTTTTTTTATATCAATAAAAAAGATTCTGGCTATTTTCTTCTATAAAAAAGATATTATATAGTATCATAATTTCTAGACTTTCTGATACCCTATATTTTTTTATTTTTTAATTCAAAGTATGTTTTCTGTTCTTGAAAAACTTATTCAGAACATAAAGTTCTTAAAATTTTCAAAAAATTTTTAAGAAAATATTGACATTTTTTTATTAAAATGATAATATAGTCTCAACAGAACAGGAAAGATTAAATTTTTTAAGTTCTGTTCTCGTTATGTTAAATATGCTGGAATCTGTGACCAGCTTTTATTTAAAAAGATGCCGCCCGCCAGTCGGCCTGTACGATGACCGGGGCACAGACAAATTTTTTATTAGAAATTTTGGAGGTGTTTTTTTATGGCAGTAAAGTATATCCCAGAACCATTTAGAATTAAGATGGTAGAACCTATTAAAATGTTAACTAGAGAGGAAAGAATTGAGAAAATTAAAGAAGCTAAATACAATCTTTTCAATCTTAAAGGTGAAGATGTTTACATTGACCTTCTAACTGACTCTGGAACAAATGCAATGAGTGACAAACAATGGGCAGGAGTTATGCGTGGAGACGAAGCTTACGCAGGAGCATCAAGTTATTATAAATTAGTTGAAGCTGGAAAAGATATATTTGAATATGGATTTATCCAACCAGTTCACCAAGGAAGAGCAGCTGAAAAAGTTCTTTTCCCTACTTTCTTAAGCACAGGTAAAGTAGCTATCTCTAACATGTTCTTTGACACTACTCGTGCTCACGTTATATTAGCAGGAGCAAGACCTATAGACTGTGTTATTGAAGCAGCTAAAAATCCATCTCTTCGTTGCAAATTTAAAGGAAACATGGACGTAGAAAAAATGGAAAGAATAATCCTTGAAAAAGGACCTGAAAATGTTGGACTTGTTGTTATGACAGTTACTAACAACTCTGCAGGTGGACAACCAGTTTCTATGGCAAACATCAGAGAAACAGCTGCTGTATGTAAAAAATACAACATTCCTTTCAATATAGACGCTGCTCGTTATGCAGAAAATGCTTTCTTCATTAAGAGAGATGAAGAAGGATACCAAGACAAATCAATAAAAGAAATAGTAAGAGAAATGTTCAGCTATGCTGATATGTTTACTATGTCTGCTAAAAAAGATACTATAGTTAATATGGGAGGTCTTATCGGTATTAAAGATGCTGAAAGCCCATTAATCCTTAAAATAAAAGCTAACTGTATTTCTTACGAAGGATTCTTCACTTATGGAGGACTTGGAGGAAGAGACCTAGAAGCTCTTGCTATAGGACTTTATGAAGGTATAGATGAAAACTACTTAAAATACAGAAATGGACAAATGGAATACTTAGCATCTAGATTAGATGATGCTGGTATCGCTTACCAAGCACCTATCGGAGGACACGGAGCATTCGTTGATGCGAAAGCTATGTTCCCTCAAATCCCTTACAATGAATATCCAGGACAAGTTCTTGCAATAGAATTATATATTGAAGCTGGAATTAGAACTTGTGACATCGGATCTTATATGTTAGGAAACGATCCTGATACTGGTGAACAATTAAAAGCTGACTTTGAATTTACTCGTCTTGCAATTCCAAGAAGAGTTTACACTCAATCTCACTTTGACATAATGGCTGACGCTATTATAGCTGTAAGTAAGAGAGCACACGAAATTAAACATGGTTACAAAATTACTTGGGAACCACCTATTCTTCGTCACTTCCAAGCATCTCTTGCTCCAGTAGAAGAATAATAAATTAATTACAATTGAATAAAAACTATTAGACTAATGCTCTGCCTTATGGGCAGAGCATTTTTTATCTATATTTAAAGTAAAATAATAGTTTTAAAAAAATTTTTTAATTTTTTTAAAATTTTTCTTGCATTTTTTTTAATTTTGTTTTATACTTACTTCAATAACAGAATACAAAAACTTAAAATTTTCTAAAGCTATAAAAAAGGAGGAAATATGTTTATAATACTTAGCATAATATTTGTCATATGTGCCATAATAATATCAATAATAAGCACAACTGAATATGCAGATAATTTTGTTAGGATAATTTATAATCATATTTTATTACCTTTATTTAGATATAATTTTATAAATTCATAAATTAAGAAGTTTTGTTAAATTACAAAATGTGAGTTTGTGATAAAATAAAATATTTTGAATAAAATAATTAATTTGATTTTAAAGGCAGCCTGACAAAGGCTGTCTTTTTTATTAACAAAAATTTTAAAAATAAAAAATAAATAAAATATATTTTTAAGGGGGGAAACATTATGAAAAAATTTAACACTTTACTACTTGGAGCAACTTTACTTCTTGCAGCATGTGGAGGTGAAAAAGAAACTGCTAAAACTGCTGATACTGTAAAAATTGGTTGTACTGCACCTCTTACTGGGCCTGTTGCTATTTATGGAATCACTTCTTCAAATGGATCTAAACTTGCTATGGACGAAATCAATAAAAATGGTGGTATTCTTGGAAAACAAGTTGAATTTACTGTTCTTGACTCTAAAGGAGATCCTACTGAAGCAATCACTGCTTATAACAGACTTGTAGATCAAGGAATTGTTGCATTCATTGGTGATGCTCCTTCAAAACCTACTCTTGCTATTGCTGAAGTAGCTGCTCAGGATAATATGCCTATGATTACACCAAACGGAACTCAATTCAATATCACTGAAGCAGGACCAAATGTATTCCGTACATGCTTCACTGACCCTTATCAAGGAGTTGTTCTTGCAAACTTTGCTAAAAATAATTTAAAAGCTGGAACTGTTGCTATTCTTGTAAATAACTCTAGTGACTATTCTGATGGTGTTTCTAAAGCATTCATTGAACAAGCTGGAAAACTTGGATTAAAAGTAGTTGCTAAAGAAGGATATTCTGATGGGGATAAAGATTTCAGAGCTCAGCTTACAAAAATTCTTCCAACTAATCCAGATGTTTTAGTTGTTCCTGATTATTATGAACAAGCTGCTCTTATCACAGTTCAAGCAAGAGAAGTTGGTTTAAAATCTACATTCATTGGTCCTGATGGTTGGGACGGTGTTTCTAAAACTCTTGATCCTAGTGCATATGGAGCTGTTGAAAATTCTTACTTCACTAATCACTATTCTCTAGATGATCAGTCTCCTAAAGTTCAAGAATTTGTTAAAGCATATAAAGAAGTTTATAACGAAGAACCTTCTTCATTCGCTGCTCTTTCTTATGACTCTGCATACATGATGAAAGCTGCTATTGAAAAAGCTGGAACTACTGAAAAACAAGCTGTTATTGATGCTTTAAAAACTCTTAGCTATGATGGTGTAACAGGACATCTTACATTTGACGAAAAAAATAACCCTGTAAAAGATGTTACTGTTTTAAAAATTGTAAACGGAGAATATACTTTTGACTCTGTTGTAAAACCTGAATAAAATTATTATGTTACTTTTCTTTGTGAAAACAAAGAAAAGTAACTAAAAGAAAATTTTTATATTAAAATGGGCTGTTGCATTTTCTAATTTATAAAAATAAAATTTTAAGATATTGAAAATATTTTTGTAATTTATGAAGTGAGTTGAACACTGAAAAATGACACTGTTTGAGTGAAACGAGTTTGTCATTTTTAGTGAAACGAACAATATAAATAAAAAATATTTTCACAGAATAAAATTTTATTTTTATAGATTTACAACAGCCCATAATATTTTATAAAATTATTTTTTTAATCTAAGTTCAAAAAATTCTGAGATAGGAAGTTCAACTTTTACATTATATTTAGGTATCTCACAATAAAAAGAATTAAGATATAATGATTTTTCATCATCTTTTATTCCATATCTTGTATCTCCTATTATAGGATTTCCCATATGTGAAAGCTGTACTCTCAGCTGGTGTGTTCTTCCTGTAATAAGTTCTGCTTCAAGAAGTGTTATATTCTTTCCATGTTTTAAAGTTTTAAATATAGTTATTGCTTCTTTCCCTTCAGGATCTTCTTCTGAAGTTACAACTACCTTATCTTCTATTTTTTTAAGATAGTTATCTATTATAAATTTTTCTTTATTTATAATTCCATGTACAAGAACATAATATTTTTTCTTTATATTATTTTCTCTTACCTCTTCAGTTAAAACTCTTGTGGATATTTTATTTTTTGCACCTATAACAAGACCTGAAGTTTTTCTGTCTATCCTATTTACAAAGTTAAAATTATTATCTTTAAAATATGATTTAAACATCTCGGAAATTCCATATTCATAGCCACTTCCCTTATGCATAACCACATCTTTTTTCTTATTAAAAATAATAAGATCATCATTTTCAAAAACTATACCTTTTTTTAGTTCTTCTTTTTCTTTAAGAGAAAGTTCTATAAATGGTTCTTCTTTTATTTCTTCTTCAGAAACTTCAAGACCTATAAAGACCTTGTCTCCTTCCATAAGACGATAATTTTCTTTTTTCTTCTTATTATTTACTTTTATCTTTCCTATTCTCATAGCCTTAAAGATTTCTGTAAGAGGAGTTGATTTAAGTTTTTTTCTTAAATATCTGTCCAGTCTTACTCCTTCATCTTCTTTTTCTATTATATATTTCATAATTACCTCTAAAACTTATGTATTTTTACACTGTGAACTATTCCAAGCATTAAAAATCCGAAAACAAATGAACTTCCTCCATAACTCATAAAAAGAAGTGGAAGACCTGTAACAGGCATTACTCCCATAATCATTCCCACATTTATTACAACATGGAAAAAGAAAATACTTGCTATTCCATAACATATTAATTTTCCATATCTGTCTTCTGAAACATCCCCTATTTTTATAATATTCATTATAAGAGCAAGATAAAGAACAATAAGAAGAACTCCTCCTACAAATCCTCTCTCTTCAAGAAAAACAGAACCAATAAAGTCAGTATGAGATTCAGGAAGAAATCTTAATTTGCTCTGTGTCCCCTGAAGGAATCCTTTTCCAAACATTCCTCCTGAACCTATTGCAATTTTTGATTGTACAACATTCCATCCACTGTTCATAAGATCTGCTTCTGGATTTAAAAATGTCTGAATTCTTGTTCTCTGATAATCTTTAAGCAGAAAAAAATATGCTGCTGGAATACTTGCTGCTCCTAAAATTGCAAGCTGCCATATTGTTTTCCAGTCTATTCCATGAATAAAAATCATCACAAGATATATGAATATAAGAACAAGTGATGTTCCAAGATCTGGCTGATTAAGAACCAAAAGAAATATTGGAAGCACATGAAGCCCTGAGAAAAACATATCCTTTAGTCCTCTGAAACTTTTTCCATAATTTAATATAAGAACTTCAGCAAAAGAAAGAACAAGAAAAAGTTTTGCAAATTCAGAAGGCTGAACACTTATAACTCCAAGATCTATCCATCTTTTAGCTCCCTTTGCCTCGTCTCCAAATATATAAACAGCAACAAGCATTAAAATATTTACTGCATAGATAAATTTATAATATTTTGCATATTTTCTATAATCTATAAGAGAAACTGTAAAATATACACTCACTCCCAGAGCTGTCCATATAAGCTCTTTCTTAAAAAAAGAAAGTGTTCTATGAGCTGTAGCTGTATAAACAGCAGTAAGACTTAAAGTTATTATTAAAAATATTTTTAATATAAGGGTATGATCCATCTTTTTAAATTTTTTTACTGCTGTATTTATGCTTCTTCTGTCTAATAATCCCATTCTTGCTCCCTGCTTTTTTTATCTTACTTTCCTGTGTGTCCGAATCCACCACTTGATCTTTCACTGCTGCTAAGTTCATCAGCTTCAACTAAATTCATTTGATATACTTTTCCAAGAACCAGCTGAGCAATTCTTTCTCCTGGCTCAACTGTATATTCATCTTTACTTAAGTTTATCATTATAACTCCAATTTCTCCACGGTAGTCACTGTCTATTGTTCCAGGTGTATTTGCCATAGAAATACCATGCTTTAAAGCAAGTCCACTTCTAGGTCTTACTTGAACTTCATACCCTTCAGGAATTTCCATTTTTATTCCTGTAGGAATTAATTTTCTTTCAAGACTTCCAAGTGTAACAGGTTCAGTAATATTTGCTCTTACATCCATACCTGCTGCTCCTTCTGTCATATACATAGGTTTTTCTACACCTTTATCTAAAATTATTTTTACTGTTACTTTTTCCATTATGATTTCTCCTTAAGTTAGTTATATATTCCCTAAAATTGTTTTAGAATAATATTTTTTATCAAACATATTCTGTGCAGCTTTCTTTATGTCTTCAACAGTTATTTTTTCTATCTGTTCAAGAATTTCATCCAAATCTTTTATTTCTTTGTAAAGAAGATAAGAATTTGCCATTCTGTTCATTCTTCCCTTACTGCTCTCAAGTCCAAATGTCACAGCACTTAAAAACTGATTCTTTGATTTTTGAAGTTCATACTCTGTAATTCCGTTTTCTCTTACATCATCAAACTCTTTTTCTATAATTTCAATAACTTCTTTATAATCTTTTTTTGTTGTTCCTGCATAAACTGTAAAAAGTCCTCCCTCTTCAAAAGATGAAGTATAACTAAATACTGAATAAGCAAGTCCTCTGTCCTCTCTTATTTTCTGAAATAGTCTTGAACTCATATTTCCTGCAAGTGTATTTGAAATTATTGCAACTTCATATCTTATATCACTTGTAAGAGAACATCCCATTGTATTGAAACAAATATGAACCTGATTTGTATCTTTATTTATTTTATTTTCAATACTTTTTATTTTCATAGCCCCGTCATATTTTCTTTCAGGAAGTATATTCTCTATTTTTCCAAGCCCTTCATTTAAAAGCTCTGATATATCTTCAAAAGAAAAATTTCCTGCTATTGAAATTACAATATTCTCTGGTCTGTATTGATCTTTAAAATATTTTACAAGTTTTTCCCTTGTTATTCCTTTTATACTTTCCTCTGTTCCTAAAACTGTATTTCCCTGAACACCTTCTATTACAAGAGCTGTATTTCTGTCGTGAACTATTTCTTCTGGTATGTCATCATACATTCTTATCTCTTCAATGACAACATTCTTTTCCTTTTCAAGATTTTCTTCTGAAAAAGTAGAATTTAAAAACATATCTGTTAAAATTTCTATTCCCTCTTTCAGCTTATTTGAAAGCATCTGTACATAATAAACTGTGTTTTCTTTTCCAGTGTAGGCATTTATTATGCCCCCTTCATTGTCTATTATTTCAGAAATATCCTTTGCACTTTTTGTCTTTGTCCCCTTAAACATCATATGCTCAAGAAGATGAGATATTCCTTCTTCTCCGTTAAGTTCATTTTTAGCTCCTGTCTTAACAAAGATTCCAAAAGTCACACTGTTTATTCCATCTATTTTATCCATAAGAACAGGAATTCCATTCTTAAGTTTTTCTATTCTGATACTCATATACCTTCCTTTTTACTCTTTTAATTTTCTTTTGATTACTTTGCTTTGTTTGCACAAAGAAAAGTAACAGATATTAATACTCTGCTTTATGTACAAAATACATTCCTATTCCCAAAAATATTATATTAGGAAGCCATCCACTTACAAAAGGATTCATAAGTCCATTTTTACCTAAAGATTCAAATGAAGCCTGCATTATATAATATCCATAACCTAAGAACATACATAAAACTATACTCATTGCAGAATTTCCTCTTACATATCTGCTTCCAAGAGAAAGCCCAAGAAAAGATATTATAAAACTTGCAAAAGGAAATGAATATCTGTTTCCAAGTTCAACCATTCCATTTCTTATATCTCCTCCTGTGATTCTTAAATCTTTTATCTCTTTTTTAAGTTCTTTTGTTGTAAGAAGTCTAGGATCTATTGAAAGAGTTACAAAGTTTTCAGGAGGCTCTTTATATTCCTCTGAAACATAAAGAGAATGTGTTTCTGACTTCCTGTTTTTAAGATCATTTACAACAACATTTTTTAATTCCCATGTATTAGTTTCTCTGTTGTATTCTCCTTTTTCTGCAATTATAACTTTTTCTATCTCTGTGAAATCCTTGTTAAGTTCTATAAGCTCAATATCATCTGCTGTTCCTTTTTCCACATTTATATATCCCATCATATATATATTATTTTTTTCTGCATCTCTTAAAAATCCATTTCTTTTTTCTTTTGGAAGAACTTTTGAAATTGTATTCCCTCTAAGCTCTCTCATTCTTTTTTCAGAAACTGGATATATATTTCCATTTATAAAAAACACTACAAGAGATATAAAGAAAGATATTATAACAGGAAACATTATTATCCTTCTGAAACTTATCCCTGAAGTTTTAAGAGATATTATCTCAAGGTTTGCAGCCATTTTATTTATCATCATAAGAGATCCAAGAAGAACTGCAAGAGGAGTCACATTAAGAAGAATATCTGGAATCATATTAAGCACATATATAAAACCATCTGATGAAGACATTCTTCCATCAGCTACATATCTAAAAATTTTAAAAAGCTGGCTTAACACAAAAACATTTATAAAAGCTATAAGACTTAATAAAAATGCTTTTATAAAATTCTTGCTCATATATAAATCTAATTTTTTCATTTTTAAATTCATCTTCATAGTTTACACCAGCCTTACCTTTTTCTTATACATTGCTGCAGTGAAAAGATACAGAAGCACATTTGGAAGCCATATTCCTGCATAAGGATTTATTTTTCCTCTGTAAGACATAACCATTCCAATATTTAAAAGAACTATATAAACAAAAATAATGGCTATACCAAAACCATAATTTACACCTTTTCCACTTCTGTGATGACCTATTGACATAAGTACCCCTAAAACAGAAAGCATTATTGTTGAAAGAGGTATTGCTATTTTTTTATTTATTTCAACAATATAAGGAAGTTTTTCTGCTTTATCCTTTTCTTTTGACATATCTTTCACAAGCTGTGATATGCTCATTCCTTCTATATCATCTACCTGCATTTCCACATTTTGAAAATATGAACTTAAAGGTATTTTTCTTTCCTGAAAATGCCCTCTTAAATTTTCTTTTCCCTTTTTATCAAACTTATAAAAATCAACATTATCAATTATCATAGCTGCATCTTTCCAATGAGCTGTCTCTCCAAGAACAAGAGTAGGATATTTTGAATCTTCATCATTTACAAAGATAAGAAGATTTCTTGCATCTTTTGTCTTAGGATCTATCTTATCTATATAAAGTCTGTAATCTGCCATTTCATCAATTAAAACTTTATCTCTTAACTGAAAAACAGGATTTTCATAAGCCATTTTTACTGTAAGCTGCTGAAGTTTATTAAATGATCTTGGAATAATACTCTCTTGAAGAAAAAATATAAATAGTGTAGCTATAGTTCCCATTATAGCCACAGGTTTTATCATATCTTTAAGGGACATTCCTATAGAGTTCATAGCTGTTGATTCACTGTTCTTTGTAAATTTTCCAAAAGTTATCATTATTCCCAAAAACATACCCATAGGGATTGTCTGAGAAAGTATCATTGGAAGATAAAAAGACAGCATTCTTATAACATCTATAAGAGAGATACCTTTTATTATTATACTTTCCATCATTGAAACAATTATCTCTATCATAAATATAAATGTAAAAAGAGATATCCCAAATATTGTGGGAAGTTTTGCCTCTGATAATATATATCTATTTATTATTTTCATTTCTCTCTCCTAGAATAATTTGTCTATATACTTATCAATAGTTTTGTTGTCTCTTATTGTTTTTAGTTTTTCCTTAAAAATTTCAGGAATATATTGATCTGCATTTTTTGATGCTTCAAGAAAATATACATTAGATACACTGTCTTTTCCATATTCCTGAATTTTTGGGAAAGTATCAGCTGTTACATTAAAAATTAAAAGAATAAGAGCACTTATTATAAATCCTTTTACAAGACTTAAAATTCCTCCTAGAATTCTGCTTATAAAAGAAACGCTCTGTTTTTTTAAAATTATATTTAATATATGTATTAAAATACTGAATACAATAAATACAATTACAAAAGTTATTACATAAGTATATGTATAATTTGAACCAAGATATTTTTCTACATATTTTAAAACTATTGGTGTAACTTTCTGAGTTATTACAAAGTTTATAACAACTCCAAAAGTTGATATAAATTCAACTACAAATCCATTTTTTATTCCGAATAGAATTGATATTACTATCACTGCTCCTACTATAATATCCAAGTACATCTTATATCCTCCTTTACACTACCCTTACCCAAAGAGCTTTTAAATAAAGTGTCTCAGGAATATGAAGTATCCAAGGGTGATCTTCAGGCTGATAGTTTATTCCTATTACCTGCACCATTTTTCCATTGTTTGATGCAGCCATTCTTGTTACCTCTATAAGATCCTGAAGCCCCATGTGGTATGCACATGTTATTACACCAAGAATTCCTCCCTTTTCAAGAAGTTTGAAACTGCTGTCACAAAGTTCAAAGAAGAAATCTCTTCCCTTTCTTATATCTGTTTTTCTTTTTATTAAAGAAGGAGGATCAAGAGTTATTACATCATATTTTGCCCCTCTTCCAACAAGAGTTTTAAGAAGCATGAAAGCATCTCCCTCAAGAGTTTCAAAATCTCCTGTAAATCCATTTACTTCATAGTTTCTTCTGCAAAGTTCAAGAGCATATGGTTCTTTATCAATAGCTGTTACCTTTTCACAGTTCTCTTTAAGAGCTGCCATTGAAAATCCTCCACTTGAAGAAAATACATCTAAAAATCTTGTTTTTTCATTAAGGTATGGTCTTATAAACTTTCTTGAATCTCTCTGATCTAAGAAAAATCCTGTTTTTTGTCCGTTTACAATATCAATGGTATATTTAAGCCCGTTGTCTTCCATTATAATTTCAGCAGGGATTTCTCCGTAAATTATTCCTGTCTTTTCTTCAACCCCTTCATGAACTCTGTTTTCAACATCGCTTCTTTCATATATACCTTTTGGTTTCATATATTTTTTTATGGCATTTATTATTTCCTGTCTGAAAACTTCTACTCCTGAATTTCTGAACTGAACAGATATATATTTTTCAAATTTATCTATTACAAGTCCTGGAATACCGTCTGCTTCAGAGAAAAACACTCTTGTACAATTAGTTTCCTCTGAAAGATGTTTTCTTTTGTCATAGGCTGTTTTTATTTTATTATAAATAAAATCCTTATCTATTTTTTCATCTTGTGTAGTAAGAACTCTTACAAAAGCTGATGTTCCTTCTGTAACATATCCTCTTCCTACAAATTTCATATCATCTCTTAAAACATCTACAATATCCCCTGTTTTTGCCTCTCCAAGTATAGATTTAATTTCATCTTTAAAAACATTAGGATAAAAATTTTCAATCTTTTTTTCTTTGCCTTTTAATAATATTACTTGTCCCATACCAATCCTTTCTAATTTTATTTATCGCTTTTTACATAAACTCTTTCTGCTCTTTTTCCTATTCCTGTAAATAATTCATATATTGATACATTCATAAGGGCAGATTGTTTTCCTATATCTTCACCATAAAGGATAACCTCATCTCCTTCTGAAACCTTATCTTTAATTTCTTCAGGTATTTCAGCCATGAACATATCCATGCACACTTTACCTCTTACAGGGCAGTCTACTCCATGAATTTTTACACAACCTTTATTTGAAATCTCTCTTCTGAAACCATCAGCATATCCTGCTGCCACTGTTGCAAGAATTGTTCCTTTTTTCAGTGTGGCTGTTCTTCCATAAGAGATATCACTGTCCTCTTCAAGAGTTTTTATAAAAAGTATTCTGCTTTTAAATGTAAATACAGGTTTATATCCTTCAGCAATTTTTCCACTGCATACTCCATACTGAATTATTCCTGCTCTTACATAATTTCCATTGTCAAAACCTGCGTAGTTTACTATACCACCACTGTTTAACACATGTCTGTACTCTATTCCTTCTATGCCGTCAAAACTGTTAAATTTTTCCAGCTGTTTTTCTGTATATTTTCTGTTGTCCTCTCCAGGTTCATCTGATACAGAAAGATGAGTATACACACCTATTATATTTTTGACATTATTTTCCTTTACATAGTTTTTAACTTTTTCCAGTTCACTGGGAATAAATCCTACTCTTCCCATTCCTGTTTCAAGTTTTAAATGGCATTTAACATTAAGAGATTTTTCATGGATAAGCTTAAGCTGCTTCATTGAAGTAAGAGCTATATGAAAATCATATTTTTCAACTGTTTCAAGCTCTTCATCAAATACTCCTCCAAGAATAAGAATTTTATCATTGATTCCATTTTTTCTAAGTTCCAATGCTTCACAAAGTGCTGCAACTGCAAAAAAATCAACTCCACACTTTTTAAGTTCCTGAACAAGTCTCACTGCTCCCATTCCATAGGAATCAGCTTTTACAACTGCTATAACCTTTCTGTCCTTCATATCCTTCTGGATTTTTTTTATGTTATGTATAAAATTATCTGTATTTACTTCTATCCATGTCCTCATTTTTATGCCTCCTTTTAAATAGTCATAAGAGCCTGACTCAAAATCAGATGTTAAATTCTATTTTTTGAGTCAAGCTCTCTATGTTTTATACTACTATTTTTTCGTGATTTTCATCTTCTTCAGGCTCAATATATTTAGTATTGTCAACCTTTCCGTCTCTGTCTTTTTCAAAAAGATAGATAAGAGGTGTTGCAATAAATATTGAAGAATATGTTCCTGCAAGTATTCCTATTAAAAGTGTTGTTATAAATGTTCTTAAGCTGTCCCCTCCGAAAAGAAGAACTGCAAGAACTGCAAGAAGTGTTGTTACTGATGTATTTATAGATCTTATTATAACCTGATTGATACTTTTATCAAGAAGTTCTCCAAAAGTAAGATCACTTTTTCTTTTTAAAGTTTCACGGATTCTGTCAAAAACAACTATTGTGTCGTTTATTGAATATCCTAAAATTGTAAGAACTGCTGCTATAAATGCTGTATCTATTTCATATCCAAGAAGAGCTATTCCTCCCACTGCAATTATAATATCGTGAAGAAGAGCTAAAATTGCAGCAACTGCAAATCTAAACTCAAATCTCATAGTTATATATCCAACTATCATAACTGCACCGATTGCAAGAGCTAGAATTGCAGATCTTTTCAGTTCAGCTCCTACACTTGCTCCTACTTTATCTTCTCTTGTAATCTGGAATTTTCCAAATTCTTTTAATTCATCTAAAAATTCAGCTTTCTGAGCTTCTGATATTTCCTGTGTTCTTATAATTACTTCGTTTCCTTCTGAAACTTGAACTTTTCTGCTGCTTGGATTAAACTGCGGAACATTTTCTGCTATTTTATCAAGAACAGGATTAAGTTCTTTAAGAGTTATTGGTTTTTCAAATCTTAACTGGAACATGCTTCCTCCTGAAAAGTCTATTCCATAGTTAAGACCTTTTGCAAATAATCCTCCAAGAGAGATTATAACAACAATCAGAGAAAGAGTTATCCATCTCTTACTGTTTTTTATTATACGAATCTGCATATCCATTAAGCTTTCCCCCTTATACCAAATAATTTTGGATTATTTATGTGGAATACTTCAACAAATACCATTAAAAGAACTTTTGTCATAACTATTGCTGTAAACATTGAAGCAACTGTTCCTATTGTAAGTGTTACGGCAAAACCTTTTACAGGCCCTGTACCGAATATAAATAATATTCCTGTTATTATAAGAGTTGTTAGGTTTGAGTCAAATATGGCCACAAATCCTTTGCTGAATCCAGCATTTATCGCTCCTCTTATAGTATTTCCAAATCCAAGCTCCTCTTTTATTCTTTCAAATATGATAACATTGGCGTCAACTGCCATACCTGCTGAAAGAATAAGTCCTGCTATTCCAGGAAGTGTAAGTGTTGCACCTATAAATTGAAGAAGTGCAAATGTTATAATTCCAAAGCACACAAGAGCTATATCTGCAACTATTCCAGGGAATCTATAGAATACAAGCATAAATATTCCTATAAGAGCCATTGCTACTTTCCCTGCAACCATACTTGCTGCAATAGATTCATCTCCAAGAGATGCTCCTACTGTTCTTGTTTCAACAATTTCAGCTTTTATAGGAAGTGCTCCTGAATTTAAAAGAGTAGCAGTTCTTTTAGCTTCTTCAACTGTATAGTTTCCACTTATGCTTCCTGTTCCTCCTGGAATCTCTGTTCTTATAACAGGTGCTGTCTGAACTTTTCCGTCAAGAACAATTGCAAGCTGTTTTCCCACATTTTCTCTTGTTATTCTTGCAAATTCTATTGCACCTTCTGGTTTCATTTCAAAGTTAATCTGAGGTTCTCCAAGGTTTCCATATCCTACCTGAGCTTTTTTAAGTGCTCCTCCTGTTAAAAGAGTAGGTCCAAGGTTTCCGTTTTCGTCCATGATTTTAAACTCAAGAAGAGCTGTTTTTCCTATCATATTAATAGCTTCTGTTGTATCACTTATTCCAGGAAGTTCTATTATAACTCTATTGTTTCCTGCTTTCTGAACAACTGACTCAGCAACTCCTATTCCGTTTATTCTTCTGTCCAGTACTTCTATAAGAGAGTTCATTGTTTCGTTGTCAATAACATCTCCCTCTTTTTCCGGTGATGCTTCAAGAACTGCATACACTCCACCTTTTAAGTCAAGTCCAAGTTTTACAGGTTCTCTTACTATTAAGCTTACAGCACCGGCAAGTATTGCTATCACAAGTAATAACCTAATCCATAATTTATTCATTTTTCCTCCAACACTCCTACTTCTTAGAGTCCAGAAAAGTCTGAAGAATAATGGCTGCTGCTATTTTATCAACAACTTTTCTTTTTTCAAGAGCTCCTTTTTTTCCACCCTCTGTAAGCATTCTGTCTGCTGATACTGTAGTCAGTCTTTCATCTACTTCAAAAATCTCAAGTCCCTCAATATTTTTTTTCAGTTTCTCTAGATATTCTCTAACTTTTTCTGCTTGTCTTTTTTCTGTACCGTCTAAGCTTTTAGGTATTCCCACAACAAGAGATTTGGTATTATTTTCATTTAAAATCTCTGCTATTCTCTTTACAGATTTTACCTTTCTCCTGTCTATAACTTCAAGTGGAGTGGCAACCAGACCCATTATATCGGATCTGGCAACTCCTATTCTTACATCTCCTATATCAAGAGATATATATTTTTTAAACATTTTCATTACTCCATAGAATTATAAGATACTATAATTTTTCTCTTATTGATTTTTTTACACTTTCAAGAGCTTCCATAACTTTAGAACCGTCTTTTCCTCCTGCCTGAGCAAAATCTGGTCTTCCTCCACCGTTTCCTCCGGCAATTACAGCAAGTTCTTTTACAATATCTCCTGCTTTTACTTTAGAAGTAAGATCTTTTGTAACTCCTACTGTAAAGATTGCTTTTCCATTGTCTGCTCCAAGAACAACAATACAGCTTCCAAGTTTATCTTTAGCTTTATCTACGATTTCTCTTAATGAGTCGCTTTCTTTGTCTTTAAATCCTTTTACAAGAACTTTAACACCGTTTATTTCTTCTGCTTGTTCAAAAAGATTTCCTGCTTCAAAAGCTGCTATCTTAGATTTTAATTCTTCTATTTCTTTAAGAGCTGATCTTAAATCTTCAGAAGTCTTTTCTGCTTTTTCTTCAACTTTAGAAACATCAGTTTTTAAACTGTCTGCAACATTTTTTATAGTTCTTTCCATATCTTTTACTGCTTCATAAGCATGGAATCCTGTTTTAGCTTCTATTCTTCTTACTCCTGCAGCAACTCCTGTTTCAGATATGATTTTGAAAAGTCCAATTTGAGATACATTTGATACATGGATTCCTCCACAAAGTTCTGTTGAGAAATCTCCAAATGAAACTACTCTTACAACACTTTCATATTTATCTCCGAAAAGTGCCATTGCTCCAGTTTTCTTAGCTTCTTCCATGTTCATGTATTTAATGTCAGCTGGAAGTGCTTCTGATATTTTTGCATTTACAAGTCTTTCTACTTTTTCAAGTTCTTCATCTGTCATTGCTTCATAGTGGTTAAAGTCAAATCTTAATCTATCTGGAGCAACTAAAGATCCTGCTTGTTGAACATGAGTTCCTAAAATTTCTCTTAATGCTTTTTGTAAAAGGTGAGTTGCACTGTGGTTTTTAGAGATAGCATCTCTTCTGCTTCCGTTTACAACTAATTTCACTTCAGCACCTTCAAAGAAATTATGAACTCCGTTTACAACTTTTACAGTATGCATAAAGATATTTTTTTGTTTTTGTACATCTACAACTTGTCCTAAAGCTCCGTTTCCTTCTATAACTCCGTTATCAGCTTGCTGACCTCCTGATTCTGCATAGAATGGAGTTTTGTCAGTTATAATCATGTACATTCCTTCTTCATCTAGTTTAGAAACATGAAGAACTTTTGCTGTTTCTTCAAGACTTTCATATCCAGTGAATTCTGTTTTTCCATGTTCGTCAAAGAATGCTTCTATAAAGGCATCTTGACCTTTTTCCATTACAACTTCTCTTGAGCTTCTTGCTTTTTCTTTCTGCTCTTCCATTTTTTGATCAAATTCATTTTTATAGATTGTGATTCCATTTTCTTCACAGATTTCTTCTGTTAATTCATATGGGAATCCATAAGTGTCATAAAGTTTAAATGTAACATCTCCTGTAAGTCTTGATTCTCCATTTTTCTTAGCTTCTTCAATAGCAGCCATAACCTGTTGAATTCCTGAATCAAGAGTATTAGAGAATTTTTCTTCTTCTATTTTGATTACTTTTTTAATGTGTTTTGCATTTTCAACTAAATCAGGATAAGCACCTTTCATAAGTTCAACTATTGTATCAACAATTTTATATAAGAAAAGTTCGCTTACTCCAAGAAGTCTTCCATGTCTTATAGCTCTTCTTAAAACTCTTCTTAAAACATATCCTCTTCCTTCATTTGATGGAATTACTCCGTCATTTACTAAGAATGTTACTGCTCTTGAGTGGTCAGCTATAACTTTTAATGAGAAATCTTTTTTAGGATCTGTTCCATATTTAACCCCTGAAATTCTTCCCATTTCTTCAATTATAGGGAATAAAAGGTCTGTTTCAAAGTTGTTTGGTTTTCCTTGTACAACAGCAGTGATTCTTTCAAGTCCTGCTCCTGTATCTATATTTTTCTTAGGTAGAGGCTCAAGATGTCCGTCTTCCATTCTGTTCCATTCAGTGAATACTAAGTTCCAAATTTCTATGAAACGGTTATCTGTGTCTGCATCTCCAAGTCTTGAATTTTCGTCTCCTCCAAATTCTACACCTAAATCAACATATATTTCTGAACATGGTCCACAAGAACCTGTAGGTCCTGCTGCCCACCAGTTATCCTCTTCTCCGAATCTTACAATTCTTTCTCTTGGGAAGTTACATTCAGAAACCCAAAGTTCTTCAGCTTCGTCGTCAGTTTCAAATACACTTACCCATAATCTTTCTTTTTCTATTTTTAAAACTTCTGTTATGAACTCATAAGACCATTTGATTGATTCTTTTTTGAAATAATCTCCGAAAGAGAAGTTTCCAAGCATTTCAAAGAATGTATGGTGTCTTGCTGTTCTTCCAACATTTTCAAGGTCATTTGTTCTTATACATTTTTGGAATGTTGTTACTCTTGGAGTAGGCGCTTCTTTTTGTCCTAAGAAATATGGTTTGAATGGAACCATTCCTGCAACTGTTAAAAGAAGTGTCTGATCATCTGGAATTAAAGATGCACTTTCAAAGTGTTTGTGATTCTTGCTTTCAAAGAATTCTATAAATTTTGCTCTTACTTCATTACCTGTTAACATTTTTCCTCCGTTTATATCTTTCAATTTATAATATTTTTATTTTAATCAAGTTTAAAGTTTTCACCTAGATATACTTTTCTGGCAAGTTCATTTTGGGCTATCTCCTCAGGAGTTCCACTTATAAGAACCTGTCCCTCTGCCATAATATAGGCCCGTTCAGTGATTTTAAGAGTTTCTCTTACACTGTGGTCTGTAATAAGTATTCCAAGTCCTCTCTCTTTAAGATATTTTATAATATCCTGAATATCTTCCACTGCTATAGGATCAACTCCAGCAAAAGGCTCATCAAGAAGTATAAAGTCTGGATTATTTGCAATGGTTCTTGCTATTTCAACCCTTCTTCTTTCTCCTCCTGAAAGAGAATATCCAAGAGATTTTGCCACATGAGTCAGCTTAAATTCTTTTAAAAGCTGTTCAACCTCTTTGTCCTGCTGTTCCTTCGGCATATTCTTCATCTCAAGAATTGCATATATATTTTCTTCTACAGTAAGATTTCTGAATATTGAAGGCTCTTGGGCAAGGTATCCAATACCAAGGTTGGCTCTCTTATACATAGGGTAAGATGTTATTTCTTTTTCATTGCAGTAAACTTTTCCACTTTCAGGTTTTATAATCCCTGTTATCATATAGAATGTAGTGGTTTTTCCTGCTCCGTTAGGGCCTAAAAGACCTACTATCTCTCCCTTGTTGACTTTAAGGCTGACATTTTTAACAACTTGTCTTTTCTTGTAACTTTTGCATAGATTTTGAGCTTCTATACTTATCATACTATGTCTCCTTATTTTCCGTTATTCACTTTATAATTAACCAATACTTTTCCAAAGGCTTTTACTTTATTTGTAATCTTATTGTAGACTGCCCTGTCTGCATTAAGTATCAGTTCATCATTTTCTGCTGTTACCTCTTTTATCATTTCAACAGTGTTGTTGTTACTGTCAAGAATGCTTTCCTGACCTTTAAGAGTTGTAACTTTTCCATCTTTTCCTGTATTTACAATAACAACATCTCCGCGTCCTTCCATTATATTTGTATTTGTATTTCCGCTTAAGATTTCTCCTGTTATTACTGTTTTTCCATTTTCATCATTAAGAATAACTTTATTATTTTTACCTGCATAAACAATATTTCTGCTTAAATCTGTTTCTATATAATCTGAATAGAATTTCTGTCCATCTCTTATTACTGTACTGTTTTCTCTTCCCTCTATTCTTATAGCTTTATAACTTCCATTTTCATTTTTAAAGTACACTCTTGCAAAGTTTCCAGTATATGTTACAGGTATTACTCTTCCTGTTTCTTTGTCTTTATCATACATTTTTCCTTTTGCATCACCGATAAAGTCAAATCTCATTTCTTTCATATTTCCATCTGCTTTATTTGCTGAAAACTCCTCTTTTTTATCAGAAACTATTTTTATATTTTCACCTTTTAATTTTTCAGTTGCCATATAAACTATTCCCTTTGTTCCTGTAACTGTGAAAGTTTTGTTATATATAAGCTTAAATGGAGAATTTATAACTGCTTCTCTTGTTTTTGTATTGTAATCTATGTCCTCACTTGTAAGAACTGAATTATTATCAGAAATTTTTACATTTCCAGTAAGTTTTAAAAGATCTTTTTTTGTAAAGTATGATGCCTTAAGACTTGATATTTTCTCTTTCTTATCTGTTACAGCATCTAGATTTTTACCTGTAAGAACATCTTCATTTACATTAAATACTCCGTCATAAATTATTCCCTTTGTTTTCTGATCTTTAGAGTTAAAATCTATTTTTCCAGGAATATCCACAAGCCCTGTTTCAAGGTTGTATGTTCCCTTCTCAGCATAAATTTCTTCTTTGGCAGTTGTTATTTTAAGATTTTTCTCTGCTTTTATAAATTTATCCTTTTTAAATGAACCTGTGTCACTTGTAAATCTTATATTATCAGCCTTATTTACATAAACAACATTTCTTTCTATTTTTCCTGTTTCAGTCTTTAAATTATATTTAAAGTCATCTCCTGTAAGAGATTCTGTTCCCTTTTTATAAGAAACTTTTCCAGGACTTATAAAGTCTCCTGTTGTTATATTATATTCTCCCTCATTTCCCTTTATTATACTTTTATCTTTTAAATTTGTAATTGTAAAAGGTTCTGGAAGATAAGCAAATCCCTTACTGTTAAAGTAATCAACCTTACTGCTCTTAAACAGATATTCTCCATTATTTACTTCAGCATTACCTTCTGCTGTATAATCTTTCTTTTTACTGTTAAAAGTTATCTTATCACCTTTTGCTTTTTCATTTTTTTCCTTTGTAACAAGATTTCCAAAATAGATTACACCGTCTCCTGTTTCACTGTTGTAATCAAGTTTCTTACCTCTGCTCTTGTAAAGATTATCTTCATATACATAACCTTCATCAAGATGGACTGTCTTACTGTCAGAGTTATATACAAACTTAGAAGTCTCTGCCTTTCTGTCATTGAAAGTATAGATTACTTTATTATTTTTTCCTGTGAAATCAGCATTTTTAGTATTTGTGTCATACACCATCTTTTCAGCTTCAACTCTTTCACCAGCCTTTGAAGTTACTATAATATTTCCTGTGACATAAAGTTTCTTCTCAGCTGTGTTGTAATAACCTTTGTCAGCTCTGAATGATGTATCCCCATTTGTTCCTGTTATTTCACCTACAATATCAACTATATTGTCTCCGTCAGGGTTTTTTATCTCTTTTGAAAGGATTTTATATCCTCCTGCAAGAATTACAGGATTATTTGGTATTAAAAATCCCTTATTCAAATCATTATACCACATTTTTGTCCCTGTAAGAGTAATTCCCCCATAATTTATTGTAAAAGAATTAAAAAGTTCCAAAAGTTTTTTATTTGAATCAAATCTTCCATTTTTAAAAGTTCCTGAAATTTCTTTTCCATCTTTATCTTTTGTCTTGTATTTACCATTATTACTTAAAGTTATTATCTTATCTTCTGCAGTATATCTTCCAATATCTCCGAAAAGTTCTGTATCCCCATTTATTATTTCAACATTTTCAGCAAGGTCTATAAAATCAAATTTACTGTTTGTCTTGAAATTTTTTCCTTTTATTATTACATTTTCAAGTTTATTAACTGCCTTTACCCCTGCATCTGAAGTTACAGCATCTTTCAGCTGATCATAGTCAAGCTTGTCTGAGAAAAATTCCCATTCCTCTCCACTTTTTCCAACTATATTATTTTTCAGAAACAGATTTCTTGCAGCATCAAGAAGAACATTATCTCCTGAAAGAACCATATCCTGATATTTTGCACTTGCTTTTTCAAAAGTTGTGTCATTAGATTTTAAATTGTCAAACTGTTTCTGTGCTTCTATAAAATATCCTGATGTTTCATAAGCTACATCTGTTGTTTCAACTATTTCTTCAACCTCTTTTATTATAGGTTCTTCTCTGAAATAGTTTAAATATCCCAAAACAATTACCACAGCAAAAATAACAGGGTACAATATTTTCTTTTTCATACTGCCTCCTAATTTAATAACTTTTTAAGTTCATTAAGCTTTATCATAGCATCCATAGGTGTAAGAGTATTTATGTCCAGACTACGAAGAAGTTTTAATGTAAGTTCTTCCTCTTTAGAAATAGTTTTTTCCTCCTGAACAATCTCTTCCTTTTTAACTGTTTCTTCCTGCACTGAAGGAGCAAAAAGCATCATCTGCTCTCCTCCAAGTTTTTTTTCTACAATATTTTTTCTCTGTTCTAAAACCTTTAATATTTTCTTTGAATTTACAAGAATTTCTTTAGGAAGTCCTGCAAGCCTTGCAACCTCTATTCCATAAGATTTGTCAGCTCCTCCTTTTACAATCTCCCTTAAGAATTTTATCTCCTTGTCGTTTTCTTCAACTTCTATTCTGTAATTTTCAGCCCTGTCAAGCTTATCTCCAAGTTGTGTCAGTTCATGGTAATGAGTGGCAAATATTGTTTTTGCCCTTATATTATCATGGATATATTCTGAAATTGCTGTTGCAATAGATATTCCATCAAATGTTGATGTCCCTCTTCCAATCTCGTCAAGAATTATAAATGATCTTTCTGTGGCACTGTTTAAAATGTTTGCCACTTCACTCATTTCAAGCATAAATGTTGACTGTCCTGTCATAAGGTCATCACTTGCCCCTATCCTTGTGAATATTCTGTCAACAAGCCCAATTTTTGCATAATCTGCTGGAACATAAGAACCCATATGAGCCATTATTATTATAAGGGCTGTCTGTTTCATATAAGTTGATTTTCCTGACATATTAGGCCCTGTAAGAATTATAAAATTCTTTTTGTCATCTAAGATAACTTTATTTTTTACAAATTCCCCAGCAGGAATAAGTTTTTCTATTATAGGGTGTCTTCCTCCAAGTATCTCAAGGGAAGAATCCTCTGTAATTTCAGGTTTTACATAACCATTTTTTATTGCAACATGAGCAAGGTTTGTAACTACATCAAGATATCCTATCTTATAGCCTAAATCCTGAAGAGTTTCTCTGTATTTTTTTATCTCCTCTGTAAGTTCCTTGAAAAGATAATATTCTAAACTTTCTATTCTTGTCTTTGCATTAAGAATTTTTTCTTCATAAGTTTTAAGCTCAGGAACAATATATCTTTCTGCATTTGTAAGAGTCTGTTTTCTTATATAATAATCAGGAACACTGTCTATATTAGCCTTTGTTATTTCAATAAAATATCCGAAAACTTTATTATATTTTATCTTAAGACCTTTTATTCCTGTTTTTTCTCTCTCTTCACTTTCAATTTTAAGGATATAATCTTTTCCATGATTTGACATATCACGAAGTTCATCAAGTTCTTTATTATATCCGTCCTTTATTATTCCTCCCTCTCTTATTGAAAATGGAGGATCTTCAACTATTATTCTTTCTATAAGATTATAAACATTTACAAGTTTTTCTGCATCTATCTTAAAAAGTTCATGCCCTTTAAGCATTTTATAAAGTTCAAGACTGCTTCTTATTGACTGCTTAAGTGCAGTTAAATCTCTTCCGTTTATAGTTTCAAGAACAAGCTTTCCTATAATTCTTTCTATATCATAAATATCTTTTAATTTTTCTCTTATCTCTTCTCTTAAAAGAACTTCATTTATAAAAAATTCTATATGGTTTTGTCTTCTTTTTATCTTTTCTGTGTTAAGAAGAGGATTTTTTATAATCTTCTTTAAAAGACGGCTTCCCATAGAACTTTTACAATAATCAAGAACCCATAAAAGAGTTCCATTTGTGCTTTCCCCTCTCCAATTTGAAATAATATCAAGATTTTTCTGAGTGGTAAGGTTAAGCTCCATCACATCTTTACTGCTGCTGTACACTATTTTTGTCACTGGAAGTTCTTTTCCCTTTTGAAGTTCCACAACATATTTAAGTATCATTCCAGCTGTTTTTATCACAAGTTCCTTGTCTGCTATTCCAAAACTTTCAAGAGACTGAACATTAAAATATTCCGTAAGATATTTTTCACTGTTTCTTACAAGATTTCCTTTATGAAGGCTTATCCCATCTTTCATTCTGTGATTTTCTAATTCTTTTGAAAGAAATTCATAACCTTTATCATCTGTCATAATCTCTTTAGGAGATATTTTATTTATCTCCCCAAGAAGTTTGTATCCTATATTCCCCCCTGTTATTTCAGAGGCTCTAAATTCTCCAGTGGTAATATCAACATATGCAAGAGCTGTTTTCTTGTCATCTGTTAAAATTCCAAGAAGATAGTTGTTCATCTTTTCATCAAGATACTCTGTATCTATTATTGTTCCTGGAGTTATAACCCTTATAACATCTCTTTTTACTATTCCCTTTGCTGTTTTTGGATCTTCTACCTGCTCACATATTGCAACCTTATAACCTTTTCCTACAAGTTTTGCAATATATGACGCTGCTGAGTGATATGGAATCCCAGCAAGAGGAACATCTGTTTTCTTGTTTCTTTTTGTAAGAGTAAGCCCCAGTTCCCTTGAAGCTGTCTTGGCATCTTCATAGAACATTTCATAAAAATCTCCCATTCTGTAAAAAAGAATGCTGTCCTCATAGTCAGCTTTTATTTCATTGTATTGTTTCATCATAGGAGTGTCGTCTAACACCAAAATATCACCTTCTTAAACTTTCTCTTTAAGCTCTTCAAGGAGTCTTATCACATCACGGTAATCATCACATTTATTTATTGCATTCTTAGCTTCTGCTGAACCTCTTATTCCTTTAAGATACCAGCAAATATGCTTTCTCATTTCATATATAAATTTATCATTTTCATTGTCTTCTCTAGCTCTTAAAACATGTTTTATCGCCATTTCAATTTTTTCTTTTGGAGTTACTACAGTTCTCACTTCTCCAAATTCAAGCATCTCTCTTATGTCCCTTATAAGCCAAGGATTTCCACAGATACCTCTTGCAAGCATAACTCCGTCAACACCTGAAATTTTTATTCTTTCAACAGCATCTTCTGCTGTAAAAATATCTCCATTTCCTATAACTGGAATTGAAACTGCCTCTTTTACTTCTTTTATTGTATTCCAGTCAGCTTTCCCTGTATACATCTGCTCTCTTGTTCTTCCATGAACAGTTATATGACAGCAGCCACACTCTTCTGCAATCTTGGCAATTTTTACATATTCCTTCACTCCTCTGAAACCTACCCTTATCTTTATAGAAAGTTTTGTTTCAGGTTTAAGAGCTTTTCTCACTGATGTAAGAATCTCCCTTATATGCTCAGGATCTGCAAGAAGCCCTGAACCATAACCATTTTTTACAATCTTTACCATTGGACATCCTGCATTTATATCTATGTGCTTAACTCCCTTTTCTTCAAGGTATTTTGCACTGGCAGTTATCTTTTGAATATCATTTCCAAAGACTTGAACTGCTTCTCCTTCTCTTAGTCTTAAAAGTTTATTTAAAGTTTTTTCATTCATCATTTCCATAGCATTTACACTTACCATTTCTGTAAATACTAAGTCAGGATTAAATTCTTCCAGAATTCCTCTGAATGTATAATCCGTCACTCCTGCCATAGGAGCTATATATATTTTCATGTTTTCCTCCGATTCATATTACAAAGCACACTAAACCACAATATAAAATTTTAACATATTTTTCTATATTTTTCAATTATAGTACATATATTTACAGCTATTTTTACTATATTTTTATCTTATCTTAAAATTTCCATATTTCAAATTTTAATCTGTTTCATTCTGTTATTTACAAGAAGTCCGTTTTTTCTCCCTATATTGTATAATTTACTTATCCTAAGAGGATGAAATCTTTTAAAAACACAGGAGGTAAAAAAATGGCTTTAACAGTAACAGAAACAAAAGAGGTTATCACAGGAGTTCTTG